>JAAXXL010000022.1 GCA_013334485.1 Chlorobiaceae bacterium
ATATAGGGACGTATAAGCAGCATGGATGCTCCGGTTGTTCCGATCAGGTTGGCAATCACAGCCCCAAGTAAGAGCAACAACGAGTTAACGAAAGGAGTACCTCTTCGCTCAATCCTAATGAGTATCCCCCCGGATACCACAAAGAGGGATGAGATCAGGGCTATAAACGAGATGTACTCTTCAAGGGTATGCTCCAGAACGGAGAGCCCGTTCTCCATCAGAAAACCATAGTAACCCGCCACAAGAACTCCCAGTCCTGTCGAAACAACCGGATAGTTCCGCTCCCAGAAGCGATGGAAAAGGAGTGGTCCGGTCGCTATCATGAGCAAAAGAGTGGCAAACGGAGCAAGAAGCCATACCGGCGGGAGATTGTTAGTTGCCTGCATGGCAAGCATAGCTGCGCTTCCTTCACCGGCTGAATGGCCTGTGGCATATGCAGGAAGCGTTAAACCGCAGCATAATATAATGGTCAGGAATATCGGGATAATCGGGATCAGCCCTTTTTCAGCTTTCATACAGAAGCGCTAAAATTTGAAAATCTTCAGCCAGCTCTTCAAGCTATATGCAAACAGCTATCTATCAAAAAAAATCCTGCGAACCAAAATCCCTTCTTTAGATCAAACCATCAATCATCAATACTCTGAGGTTGAATTTCTCTCTGATGGGCACCTCTATTTATTTGTTCCGAAACCCGATTATTCATTCCGCATGTCAGCGTAGCGGATAACCACAATTAACACGTCAGAAACTCACTAACTCCGGAACAACCCTGAACCTCAGGAGAAAAACCCTTCAAAAAGTTTATAATATTTACATAAATGTATTTTTTAATTAAATTTTTTCTGTTATAATTGATCTGAACCTTAATAAATAACACAATCAATTGCTTTTCCTGAAAAAAGGAGGTCACCTACTGATAATGCTGAATGTTCATCATACGGCGGTGAAAACTCAACTGATCGAAGCTTCTCAAACAACTAAATAATTACTCATATGAAATCAGGAACTATTCCTCTCGAAAGAGGTCGGTATTTTGACCGCATCAGGGAGAACATGGGCAAACAAAAAAACTGGAAACTCGGGGCAACTATTTTTGCCGGAAAGATGATCGGTCTTTTGTTGGTCTTGTTGTCAATGAACACGCTGGCTGGAGTTGTTGGCGTACCGGCAATGGCAGCCGATGCCTATTCCCCGGCTGAGACCAATATCATCAACGCAATTAACACCGTATGGACCCTTGTTGCTGCGGCACTTGTTTTTGGAATGCAGGCAGGCTTTGTTATGCTTGAAGCCGGTTTCGCCAGAAAACGCGAGACAGTTAACGTGCTTCTTGAGTGCGTTCTTGATACTGCAATTTGCGGTATGTCATTCTGGGCAATCGGTTACGCCTTCATGTTCAGTACCGGCAATGGCTTTATAGGTCAGGAGTGGTTTTTCCTTCAGGGTGCACCGGCAACCTATGGTTCAACCGGCGTAGCACTTCTTGCTCACTGGGTCTTTCAGTTTGCATTTGCTGATACCGCATCAACCATTACCTCTGGTGCCATGATTGGACGTACCAGTTTCCGTGGTGACATTCTCTACAGTATCGGTGTAACGGCTTTTATCTATCCAATCATCGGTCATTGGGCATGGGGTCCGGATGGATTTCTTGTAACCATGGGTACTCCCGGAAACTTTCTTCCGTTTTTGGGCAACCCTTTCCGTGATTTCGCTGGATCAACGGTTGTGCACACCATCGGCGGTGTAGTATCTCTGGCCGGAGCTATTGTTTTGGGACCACGTATCGGTCGTGTATTCCTTCGTGACGACAAAGAGAGAGGCGGACTGCCAGCAGCACACAACCTCCCGGTTGCTGTTACAGGCGCATTCCTGTTGTGGTTCGGATGGTATGGATTTAACCCTGGAAGCACGCTTTCGGCTATGGATGCAGTTGGCATTGGCCGTGTTGCTGCCAATACGACACTTGCAGCATGTGCCGGAGCACTCAGCGCCATGTTTTTAGCATTCTATTTCGGTTCGTTCAAAGGAAAATTTGACGTTGGCTTTACCGTTAACGGTCTGCTTGGTGGACTGGTTGCCATTACGGCTCCCTGCTACTGGGTCACTCCGTTTGGATCCATCATCATTGGTCTTATTGCAGGTGGAATCGTGTTTGGCGGCATTTACCTTCTGGAGTATCTCCGTATTGATGATCCGGTCGGTGCAGTTCCGGTTCATGGTTTGAACGGTATTTTCGGAACTCTTGCTATCGGTCTGTTTGCCAGTGGTGAGTTCGGATTTGCAACCCCTGTCGGTCCTGACAACACAGCACCTGTCGCGGGTCTGTTCTACGGTGGTGGATGGAACGTATTTCTTGCACAGTTAACAGGAAGTGCAATCGTTACACTCACAACCTTTGCTGTTGCAATGATTCTGATGTTCGTCATCAATCAATTGCCCCATCCATTCAAACTGCGTGTGGAGCCTGAAGGCGAGACCGGAGTTGGTGGACTTGATGTGTTTGAGCATGGTGCAGAAGCCTACACCAACTGATTGAGAGATAGCTGAGTGAAAACAGGAAAAACAATCCTCCTGTTTTCATTCGGTCAGATGCCATAAGAGTGTGAAGCTTTGATACAAATGCGTTAATTTTCTGATCATCGCAGCAGACATTACATGGCACCACATTAAATCACTAAAATCAAATTGATTATGAAAAAAATTGAAGCCATTATACGGCGCTCCAAATTTGAAGAGGTAAAAGCCGCACTGCATGCCATTGATATCGACTTTTTTTCCTATACCGAAACCTACGGAGTGGGAAATGAGAGGAAAAAGAAAGATGTCTTCCGCGGCTCTGCCGATACCGACTATATTTCGCGCCTGACACTCTCTATCGTTGTTCGCGATATCAATCTTCGCAAAACTGTTGACTGCATCATAAAAACAGCATATACAGGAGAAGTCGGTGACGGCAAAATCTTTGTCTGGACCATTGAAGAGTCCTACCGTATCCGCACTGGCGAGAGTGGTGATGACTCCATGTTCAACAAGGAGTAGTTCTTTACACCGTTCAAGAATTTGTAAACAGAAAAGCCGCCTTCTTCATGGCGGCTTTTCTGTTTCTGACAAGTGCATTCAGTTTACTTTTTCGAACGTGCATCCCGATAGGCATTGATCAGCGCATTGGTCGAGCAGTCATGAGTGGTAACGGTTGCGCTGCCCTGAATTTCCGGATAGATAGCCTTGGCAAGCTGTTTTCCAAGCTCAACACCCCACTGGTCGAAAGAGTTGATCTCCCAGATAACTCCCTGAACAAACACCTTGTGCTCATACATGGCAATAAGTTTTCCGAGATTAAAGGGAGTCAGCTCATCAAGAAGGATGGTATTTGTCGGCCTGTTTCCGGGAAATACCTTGTGCGGCAGCAACGCTTCAAGCTCAGCAGATTCCATTCCCGCTGCTTCCAGTTCAAGATGAACCTCCTGCCTGTTTTTACCTTTCATAAGCGCCTCAGTTTGGGCAAAGCAGTTGGAGAGCAAAATATCATGATGCTCCCCTGCCGGATTTTGGCTTTTGAGCGGAACAATAAAATCAGCAGGAATAAAGCCGGGAGCCTGATGAAGCAGTTGGAAAAATGCATGCTGGGAGTTGGTACCTGGCTCACCCCAGATTACCGGGCCGGTTGCATAGTCTACGGTGTTACCATCTCTGTTGACCCTCTTGCCGTTACTCTCCATATCAAGCTGCTGAAGATAGGCAGGAAAACGATGAAGGTACTGATCATAAGGGATAACAGCGTGGGAGGAGACATCAAAAAAATTATTGTACCAGATGCCGAGTAACGCAAGGAGAACAGGAATATTTCGTTCAAGCGGTTCGTTCTGAAAATGCTCATCCATTGCATAGGCACCCTGAAGAAGTTCCTGAAAGCGGTCAAACCCGAGATAGAGCGCGATGGAAAGCCCTATGGAAGACCAGAGAGAGTAGCGTCCCCCGACCCAGTCCCAGAATCTGAACATGTTTGACTCATCAATACCGAACTCAACCACCTTTGCTCTGTTGGTTGACACTGCTGCAAAATGTTTGGCAATATGCACCTCATCGGCAGCCTGTGTTAAAAACCACTTACGCGCACTCATGGCATTGGTAAGGGTCTCCTGAGTTGTAAAGGTCTTGGATGCAATAATAAAAAGTGTCGTTTCCGGATCAAGTTTTTTCAGGGTCTCAGTGATGTGCGTGCCATCAATATTGGAGACAAAATGGACCTGAAGATGGCCATGAGCAAAAGGTCGAAGCGCTTCAGTTACCATATATGGACCGAGATCAGATCCTCCAATACCGATATTGACGACGTCAGTCAACCGTTTACCGGTGTATCCTTTCCACGATCCGGAAATAATCCGCTCGCAAAACCCCTTCATCTGCACAAGTACTTCAGCAATCTCGTCTGAAAGATTGAGACCATCAACTTCAAGTGAATAGTCAGGTGGCCTGCGAAGTGCCGTATGAAGCACCGCACGGTTTTCTGTATAGTTAATTGCCTTGCCCTCAAACATCTCTCTCTGCTTTGTTTCCAACCCGGCATTGCGTGCAAGCTCAAGCAGCAGCTCCATGGTACGCGGAGTTATCCTGTTTTTTGAATAATCAAGCAGCAACTCGCCGCATCTGACGGAAAACGTTTCAAACCGTTGAGAGTCACTCTGGAACAACTCTCTCATTTGCAATTGCTCTATTTCATGCTTGTGCGAAACAAGCGCACTCCATGCGGCGCTTTTTGATAGTTCCATAATAATTTCCTGCAAGATTTTAGTGGTGGTGGCGGGGAGCCGGGAGTCAAATAAATCAATAGGGAATATAACGCAACATCAGGGTTGATCCATCTTCATTACACTCAACCTTGATGATTTCGGCAACACTTTTTATAATACAGAGCCCTCTCCCTGAGGGCTTGAGAAGATTACTGCTCTCAAGGGGATCGGCAACATTATCAGGATAGAAACCTTTGCCGCAATCCGTTATACAAACGTCAAGGAAAGCGCCTTCAATTGAAAGTGCACAGGTGACGGCCAGCTCGTGGTCTTCGCAGTTCCCATGCTTTACGGCATTGACAAAAGCCTCCTTTACAGAGAGCTGCAGAGCGTCGAGAAAATGGGGCGTGTAGCCCTTGATAGCCGCGAATGAAGCAATAAAGCTATGGAGCCTTGTGTATTGGGAGTATTGTCCGGAAAGAACAATTTCATGATGGCTCATAAGCGGGAAAGTTTATGCAGGGCCGCACATACTGCAGTGCACAGATCTTGATACCAGGACCGCAATAATGCAAATATTACGTTAATATTTTAGCCGGAAGGAGCTATTAAGCTTAAGATTTATTACTTATTTGTATTTTTTTATTAAATTATTATATTTACCTCATATGAATGTACAAGAATTCAATCATTCATTTTAAGAGTCGAAAATAACAATTGATTCCGCAAACAACACACAAAAACATAACAAGGAGTTCAATCAATGAAAAAAACAGCTAAATTTTTAACCCTCGCTGTTGCAATTTTAGCAGGATCTGTCGGAACAGCACAGGCGGCAGACTTTAAAGTCGGCGCTGATGTCGTAAGCAGCTATGTATGGAGAGGCGGAGAGCTGGGTAACTCACCGGCAATTCAGCCAACTCTCTCCTATACCTGTCCAAAAACCGGCATTATTGTCGGAGCATGGGGTTCATATGCCGTTTCACAGGATGCCGGAAGCAGATACAAGGAAGTAGACCTTTTTGCTACCGTTCCAGTTGGACCGCTCAGCTTTACGGTGACTGATTATTACACCTCCACAGCCACCAGCAGAACATTTGATTTCTCTAATGATGGCCCGAACATTGTCGAACTCAGCGTTGGCTATGCAAAAGAGAATCTTTCTCTTCTTGCTGCCATCAATGTAACAGGTAATGATACTCTTCCTGGAGCTAAAAACGCCAAATACTGTGAAGCCGGCTACAAGTTCTATGACAAGGATGGCTACTCCGCTAAAGGTATTGTTGGTCTGGGTGATGAAGATTACTACGGAGATAAGGGCGGCGACAATATCGCACTTGTCAACACCGGTGTTTCGGTTTCAAAAGATCGTTATACTGCGTCCTACATCTATAACCCCGACACAGAAGCATCACACCTTGTCTTTATGGCATCGTTCTGAAGATGAAAACTGTCTGAGTTATTGTGCTCTCAGGCAATACAAGAAAAAAGAGACCGCTTCGGGCGGTCTCTTTTTTTTATCCATAAAAACGATGAAGCTTAGATATCCGCTTCGTAAATGACATACTCCTTGTATGGCTTCCCTCCAATCACCTTTGCCAACTTGCTCATCGCCTCATTTGACTTGAGTACCCAGCTCATTTCACTGGCAAAGACGCCATGCTTACCGCCATAATCAGCAATATGGGTATTAAGAATGCTGTCAACCCCCTTTTTGCGGTATTCCGGAAGCACACCCATAGTAATGGTCCGCACCATGGTAATTTTCCGACTGTACCAGAGATATTTCAGCAACCCGAGAGGAGAAAAAGGATTTCCGTTGACATGCCTGAGCGCCTGGTTCACATCCGGCAGGGAGAGTGAAAAACCGACAGTGTGCTTGTTGCGATCTTCAACAAAATAGATGTAATGCGGGTTTGCAAGCGGTTTGAGGCTTTTTGCAAGACAATCAAACTCCTTGTTGGTCATGGGAACAAAACCCCAGTTTTTCTCCCATGCCCTGTTGTATATCTCTCTGATTCGCTCGATCTCTCCATCGAAATCTTTCATGTTCATGATTCGTATCGAGAGCCCCTCCTTTTTCATGACATGCTCGGATATGCGTCGCAGGCGACCTATATCGATAATTTTCTGGTCGATATACCATGCAAGAAGCTCCTGACCTACACGGTGACCGTAGTTCAGAACAAGATCATTGTAGTAAGGTGGATTGTAAAGCATCAGGAACACAGGCGAACTGTCGTACCCTTTTGTAAGCATACCGCACTGGTCGTTCATGGATGGACTTACAGGACCGCGCATGGCATTGAGTCCCCTCTTTTTCAGCCATGCTGCCGCTGCACCAAACAGGGCATCAGCAACCTTTTGATCATTGACGGACTCAAAAAAACCCCAGAACCCGACCTTGTCACCGTGAAACTCATTGTGACGGCGGTTTTCAATGGCAGCTATCGTGCCTGCCATAACACCATCTTTCCATGCAGTAAACAAAGCAAGATCGGCATGTTCGTAGAGAGGGAACTTTTCGGTGTCAAGAGTTTTCATGTAATCGTCAATGACAGGGGGAACCCAGTACTTGTCAAGCTCTGTATCATTGCGATAAACCTGCCATGCAAAAGTAATAAAAGCCTTTCGCTCTTTTTTGTTGCTGTTGCTGACCTGACGAATCTCTATAGCCATATCTCCTCTCTTTCGAAATTAATCCGTTCCCTGAAGGTTATGCATGACCTCGGCGCCCTCTCGGAGCATCCTTTCGGTCTCTTCCCATGAAATGCACTCATCGGTAATGGATACCCCGTAGCGAAGTTTTTCCGGATCTTCCGGAAACGGCTGGTTTCCGGCACAAATGTTGCTTTCAATCATCACACCTATAATGCTCTTGTTCCCCTCCGACTTCTGCTTCAGTACATCATCCCATACCTTAAGCTGCTGCTCATGCTTTTTACCCGAATTGGCATGACTGCAGTCAACAAGCAGTGACTGCTCAAGCCCGGCCTTTGCAATCCAGGACTCTGCAACTGCAATACTTTTTGCGTCATAATTGGGCTTGTCGCCTCCTCGAAGCACGAGATGACCGAATGGATTACCCTTTGTCGTTATAACACTGCTGTATCCATCAGGATCAATACCAAGAAAACTGTGCGGGTGCATGGCTGAACGAATCGCATCAACAGCAACATTGATCCGGCCATCAGTCGAGTTCTTGAAGCCGACAGGCATGGAGAGACCACTGGCCATCTGGCGATGTGTTTGCGACTCAATCGTCCGCGCGCCAATGGCCGCCCAACTTACAACATCAGCCACATACTGAGGTGAAATAGGATCAAGAAACTCTGTAGCAGCCGGCAGCCCCATCCGGTTTATTTCAAGCAGCAGCTTGCGGGCATAATAGAGACCATGCTCAATGTCATAGGTATCATCAAGATGAGGGTCATTAATAAACCCTTTCCAGCCGACTGTAGTCCGTGGCTTTTCAAAGTAAACCCGCATCAAAATACAGAGATCCTCCTGAAGTTCAGTGCGCAACCGGGAGAGTTTCCCTGCATATTCAAGAGCCGAGTCCATATCATGAATTGAACAGGGGCCCACAATAACAAGTAGTCTTGAATCCTTGCCGGTCAATATATTTTCTACTTCACGACGTCCGGCAACAACCGTTGCTGCCGTCTTCTCATCAACAGGCAACCTCTCCTTGAATGACCTGGGAGAAGAGAGCCTGATAATTCGCGAAACCCTTAAATCATGTAACTGTTCCATCAATTTTACAACAATAGTATCGTCATTGAAATTCATCGCATGCAAGATAAAAAAAACCTTTATATATAATTAGTACCCTTCCCCATTAAATTCTGCCAGTGGGCACTCCTCTCCTGAACCATGCTTGTTATCTCCTGCGAAAAAAGGTGAAAAGTGACACAAGATTTCCTGATTCTTATCTCCCTAAAACAAATATATTGTAGCAATAGAGAACAAAAGGGTGCAGTTTACTCTGCATTTACTTATTCCGTTAAATTACAGGCAATTCTAATCATTCAAAAACATGAAAGTACTGATTACTGACGGTATTGATCCTCAATGCGCACAAATCCTCAAGCAGAATGGTTTTGACGTAACAGAAAAACCGAAAATCAGCAAGGAGGAACTGAAGGAGATCATTGGCGGCTTTGACAAGCTGATCGTCAGAAGTGCAACTAAGGTAACAGCAGAAATAATCGAAGCCGGGAAAAAACTCAAGCTGATCGGCAGAGCTGGAGCCGGTGTTGACAATATCGATATCGAAGCGGCGACCCGCAATGGCATTATTGTCATGAACACACCGGGGGGAAACACCATTTCCGCAGCCGAACACACCTGTGCTATGATGCTCTCCGCTGCACGCCTGATACCCCAGGCTACTGCTGACATGAAACAGGGAAACTGGAACAAAAAGAAGTTTACAGGGGTTGAACTTGAAGGCAAAACCCTCTCGATAATCGGTCTTGGAAAAATCGGTCGTGAAGTTGCCAGCCGGATGCAGGCATTCGGTATGAAAACCATTGCCTATGACCCCATGATTCCTGACGAGTATGCTGCACATCTCAATATTGAACTGCTTCCACTCCACGAAAACTTCATTCGTGCAGATTTTATCACGATCCACTCATCGCTTAACGAGTCAACCCGTAATCTCATCTCGGAAGGCACCTTTGAGCTGATGAAACAGGGGGTGATTATTGTCAACTGTGCCAGAGGAGGAATAATCAACGAGGCCGACCTTGCCGAAGCAATAGAGTCAGGAAAAGTTGCCGCCGCAGCGCTTGATGTGTTCGAAACAGAGCCGGTCAGCCCTGACAATCCCCTCTTGAAGCTTGAGCGGGTTATTGCCACTCCGCATATTGCCGCATCAACCAATGAGGCACAGGAAAAAGTAGCAATACAAATAGCCGATCAGATTGTTGAATGGAAACGTCAGGGAAAACTTGAGGGCGCAGTTAACGCCTCCGCTGTTGAACTTGCCCAGGCCCCCGGAGTACGGGCATATCTTGCCCTTGCAGAAAAAATGGGCGCCACACTGGCTCAGCTTGCCCCTCCAAAAGCCGATAAAATGACGGTGTGTACCTCCGGCGAATTCCTCCATACCGTTAATGAAGTTATTGCCGCAGCCGCCCTGAAAGGCTTTCTTGATGTACGCCAGTCAAAAGATACCAACTATATCAACGCATTCACGATGGCAAAGGAGTGCGGGATAAGCCTTGAGCAGAAGTTTGAAAAGGAGAATCCTGATTATACAAACCTGATCCGTATTGAACTTGAAAATGGAACCGGAAAGCGCATGATCGGCGGAACCGTTTTTGGTGACAAAGAGATCCGTATTGTCATGATCGACCAGTTTCTTGTAGAGTTCAAGCCGGAAGGCAACATCATTATCTACAACAATATTGACAAACCGGGTGTTATTGCCAATGTCACCCAGTTGCTGCTTCAGCACAACCTTAATATTGCTTATGTAGCACTCTCAAGAGATGAGGAGAAAAAGGTGGCTATGACGGCAATTGTAGTGGATGGTGAAGTCTCCGATACCCTTCTTGAATCGGTTTGTGGTGTTGACGGCGTTTCCAGCGCAAATCTTGTAACGCTCTGAGAACATCAATAAGAGTAAGAGGAGTACATAAAAAAAACCTGCCACGCGGCAGGTTTTTTTTATACTTTTTTCCTTAAGATTCCTTTCCGGAATATCGGAAAGCTCTCTCTTGTTACTTGGTGAAATCGATACTGAGCCACTTGTCTTCATAAGAAGCTCCCGTTGACTCCATGCCGGCAAGAAAAATCGGCAGAACAACAATCTTCTGATAGTCACCGATACGGATGGTAAGATCATCACCGAGCTTGAGAATTTTCGGCTCAAGACCCATGTTCTCCATAAAGGGAAGTCTGACACGAACCTTGTAGTGGCCGTCAGAAACCTTTTTGATATCAATCGGATTCTCCGTGAAAAAGATATCAAGAGGATTTTTCTCGCCATAGACCTTCTCACCAACCCTGCGGAGCATGGCCAGACCGACAACCTCATCATCAAACAAAGGAACTTCAGCAATCGGTATAGGAGCAAAGGCTTCAGTGATCTGCTCAATGTACTTCTGCTGAATAGCACGCCATTTCTGGAAATATGGATCAGGGCTCTGATCAGGCATAACGCGGTTGATGGTAATACGATCGACCGTAATGCCATAAAGGTTAAGATAGGTCAGGGCGCGCATGGACTCCTTGATAACCATCTTCTCAGGGTTCATAACAAGGCGCATGGTTGTTTTGGAACCATCGGCAAGCAGGTCAATGATCCCCTCTGTTGAAGAGAAGAGATTGTCAACCTTTTCGTACACCTCTACAGGAGCAACAAAATCATTTATCTTGTTGACTTTCTTGGCTAACGGCCTGATCACCGGTTTCACCATGAATTTTTCGACATTACGAATCATCTTGATAAACCAGCCGAATGTTTCAGGCAGGGAGAGAAGACGGAGTGTCTCTCCGGTAGGAGCACAGTCAACAACAAGAAGATCATACTCATTCTGTTCATTATAACGCTTAATATAGGAGAGAGAGAAAAGCTCTTCCATACCAGGCAGAACACCCATCTCTTCTGCATAGACACCCTCAATTCCACGGGCTTCCATCAGATGAGCAAAGTGCTCTCTGACAACATCCCAGTTCAGATTAAGATCACCAAAAACGCTTACCTCCTGACCCCAGAGATTTTCAGCGATTTTAACTGGTGAAGGTCCCAACTGTACATCAAGCGAGTCACCCAGACTGTGAGCCGGATCGGTAGACATAATAAGGGTCTTGTACCCCATGTCTGCGGCTCTGAGAGCTGTTGCTGCAGCAATCGAGGTTTTACCTACACCACCCTTACCGGTAAAAATGATATTACGCATACGTTTTGATGATTCTCATTAAAGAATTATTGAATAAAGCAGTTTCTGCCAAACATTATTCTCCGTCAGCCGAGCAATCCGAAAAGGCTAAAGATAAAAAAATCTTATCTAATCGCACAGGTTAAAAGCCGATAATAATTGATCCCAATAAATTATTACCCGTAAACGCCACTCCCCCCCTCAGCGTTTTTTCTTGCGTCGTGAAGAAGAGGCTTTTACTGATTTCGCCTTTTTGCCTTTATGACTCTTCTTCTCAATGGTACGGCGTGAAGAGTGGCTCTTCACCCTTGTGGCTACGGATTCTATCTCCCGCTCAATTTTGATGCGTTGTCCGGGAGTAATACGACGCCCCTTCAATTTATTTAATTCAGCAAGCCGATCAACCGAAGTCCCATACTTTTGCGCTATGGAAAAGAGCGTCTCCCCTTTTCTTACCTGGTGACGGAGAAGTACTTTTTTTGTGGATGAAGCCTTTGACACCAAACTGCTTGTCCCTTCATCCCGTGATGCACTGTTTTTATCATTACCGCCAAAGACAACAAGCTTCTGGCCGGGAGTAACATCAGCATCTTTCAGGCTGTTCCAGACAATAAGCTGACTGATATAGGTTCGATAGAGTCGTGCAATTGATCCAAGGCTTTCACCCTGCTGAACAACATGAATCTTCTCTGTTTTCCCGTCTGCGCTGTTACGAGAGCTGAACCCTGGATTGAGACTCTCCACCCTGGCAAGCAGTTGCTCGCGTTCAATGGTTTTCGGAGACTTGTAAGCATAGATCTCCTGCTCCCTGCGCTGAAACTGGGCAATATATTTTCTCGGCAGACGAAGCACGTTACCTGTTCCATCTGCAGGAATAATACCGAGCTTGTACTGGGGATTCAGGAACTGGAGATCGCGCAGCGGCACTCCTATTGTTTCATTGATCTGGTCAAAGGAGAGTGTGCGTGAAGTCCTGAGGGTGTCAATATCCTTGTAGAGAAAGCCCGGTTCAACAGGCCGGATATTGTGCTCATTATAGTAACTCATGATGTAGTTCACGGCAATAAATGCCGGAACATAGCCTCTTGTCTCTGCCGGAAGATAATCCCAGATTGCCCAATAGTTCTTTACACCGCCGGCACGCCGGATAGCCTTGTTGACGTTGCCCGGTCCTGAATTATAGGCGGCAAGCGCAAGGAACCAGTCCCCATAGATGTTATACAGATCACGGAGATGGCGGCTTGCAGCAACAGTGGCTTTTTCAGGGTCATACCGGTCTTCGATAAATGATGATGACTGCAAGCCGTACATCTTTCCTGTACCGTACATGAACTGCCACAACCCTTTCGCTCCGGCCGAAGAGACCGCCGTCGGATTAAGCGCTGACTCGACAATGGCGAGGTACTTCATTTCAAGGGGAACATTGTAGGCGTCAAGCTTTTCTTCAAAGAGCGGGAAATAGATCTTGGTCAATCCGAGAATTTTACCCGTCATATTTCTCCGGTCAACGGCATAAATCCGTATAAACCCGCGAACATGTTCGTTATAGACAAGATTGAACGGTGTTTTGCGTGCAAGCGCGGCTATCCTTGAAGCATAAACAGAATCACTGTACTGGGGAACGAAATTGGCTGGAAAGGCAAACTTTTCCGACTCTTTTGTTGATCGTGAAAAGTACTCATCCTTGAAGTAGGTAGCAGTAACAAGGCTGTCGAGAATATCTGAAACTGATGACTTTTTGAGATTTGTCCTGTCAGCCGGAAAAAATTCTGCAGCAGAAACCGGCTGCGCCGAAATCAAAAAAACCAGTGCAACAAGTAACACCCTGAATATCTTGTAATTGAAGCTGATTTTCACAAGCGGCACATTCTTTAGAAGGGGAAATGCTAAAAGGTCACTGCTGAAACAGAAAAAACCTTTCTTGAACTCACAACATAAAAACAGTTCCTGACTAATACAAGGGAGCGCGCTTAATTGTCAACCAGAGAGAGCACTCTCTCCTCTTTTGTCATCCTGAACTGAAAGGAGGGATCTGATTTTTGTAAAAAGAGATCTCTCACGTTGTTCGACATGACGGAAAAAAAAATTGTCCACGAAATGGTGCAGGGGCAAACCTGCGTGTTTACCCTGCTGAATATCGGATAAATGTTGCCAATACTCTTCGTCATTGCTCTCCCTGAAGTCATTCGGCTCCTTTTCATTTTAAAAGAGAGATAGCTCACTTCGTTCGAGCTTCAGTAAGTTACCTTCCACAGAAAAAGACCGGCTGGAGAGGCCGGATGAAGCTGAGTTGTGGTGACCCCGGTTTCAACCATCTGCCTGAACTCTTCGGGTGGAACTACCCCGTTTCCGACGCGCGCCATCCCGTCAACAAGATATCGAACCATACTGCGCAAAAAGCGGTTCGCAGAAATATGCAAAACGAGGAACTGCTGATAACGGTGCCACTGACAACCTGTGACATGACAAAATCGCCCCGGATTATCACGATCTTCCCTTGAAAACGCGGAAAAATCATGGATGCCAACAACAGAATCAGCGGCCTGCTGCATCAGCATAAGATCAGGTTTTCCGAACGAACAACCGGCAAATCGCCCATATATCGCTGATGGCTCCTCAATAAGATAATATCGGTAGTGACGCTCTCTTGCGCTGTGGCGGGAATGAAACCCGGCATCCATTTCAAGAGGATTGCTTACCCTGATGGTATCAGGCAAAAGTGCATTGAGTGAATGGACCACCCTCGAAAGTTCCATCGGTGATGCCGTTCTGAAGTTTGCAATCTGTGCTTTGGCATGAACCCCCTTGTCAGTACGACCTGCGGCAGCAAGCGAGATATTTTCCTGCAGGATCATCCCGAGAGCACGCTCTATCTCCCCCTGGACGGTGACACACCCCTTGCGGTTCTGGCGCTGCCATCCGGAGTAGGGTGTGCCGTCATATTCAACCGTAATCCTGACATTCTTCATATTGAAGAGGTACATCCGGGGCAACGGGTTGCCTTGAGCGGCACGCTGCTCAGGCAGTATGGACACTCCTTTGTTGTTGGACCGGCAGGAGCCACCGGCGGCGTTTTCTCCATCCGGCGAAGGGTATTGATAGCCTTGACAAGCAAAAAGACGGCAAATGCCATAATCAGAAAACTGATCACTGAATTCAGGAAAAGGCCGTAATTGATCGTTACTGCACCGGCCGCTTTTGCGTCAAAAAGGGCTGCATAGGGGCCGACTTTCGAACCCTCTTTCAGAACGATATAGAGATTTGAAAAGTCTACACCACCCATGAGCAGTCCCAGAGGCGGCATCAGAACCTCGGAGACAAGGGTTGTAACAATTGAGCCGAAGGCTCCGCCAACAATGATACCAACTGCCATATCAACAACATTTCCCTTGACCGCAAACTCTTTAAACTCTTTAAGCATAATTGGTAACAGAAAAAGAATGTGTAAATCTGAAAAATTGTACCTCTCTCTCCAAGATAAGCAATCTTTGTAAAAGGCTGAAAACGGGAATAATGGCAAATCTTTGGCTGCAAACCGAAACCAGCCCTCAGCTTAAACGTTATGCAGGGATGAATAACTTTATTACATTGCTGTTCCATAACAGTTAACATCACCTTTTTCCTGCTTAACAACCATTACGTTGCAAACAACTCACCTTGCGATGCTTCTTCAGGCACTTAAAAACCTGCCGGAGCCACTACCCGGAAGCATCTACCAAATTCCCGCGATCTGGACCGGAGATGAAACCGGAACCATACTGGTCAACCCTGCCACATATTTCAGCTCCATTATTGAGGGTATTCTGAATAATAGCGAAAACCCCCTGCCCGAAAGCCCTCAGGGCGATTGGCGCACCGGAGCAATTGTCTATAATCTTTTTGTCCGGCTGGCAGCAGCCTTTGATCACAATGGAGATGGGTCCATAGGCACAGAGCCGCTTGATTGCGGTTTCAGGGAGAGCGGTACCCTCCTGAAAGCCATCGCACTCCTCCCCTATATAAAAAAGCTCGGGGCTAACACCGTCTATCTCCTGCCTCTTACCGAAATAGGATCTGACTGTAAAAAAGGGTCGCTCGGCTCGCCCTACGCGATTAAAAATCCGCGCAAATTCGACGCCATGCTCACCGAACCGGCACTCGGACTCTCTGCGGAACTTCTGCTGAAGGCGTTTGTGGAAGCAGCACACAGGCTCGATATCCGGGTTGTTCTCGAATTTGTTTTCAGAACAGCTTCAGTTGACAGCTCCTGGATTAAAGAGCACCCGGAGTGGTTTTACTGGCTTCGTGACGATGAGAGCACCCGTAACTACTGCCCCCCTGGTTTTGATCACGACACACTCAACCACATTTACAGTCAGGTTGAGCGTCATGATATGCACAACCTTCCCGCTCCCTCCCGAGAGTACCGCGATCAGTTCGTTTCAGAACCTGTTACCGTGACTGAAAAGGATGGACGGCTTCATGGCACTACAGCAGATGGAACCCCATGCCGGATTGCAACAGCATTCTCCGACTGGCCTCCCGATGACAAACAGCCTGCATGGAGTGATGTCACCTATCTGAAAATGCACAACCTCGAAGCATTCAACTACATTGCCTATAACACTATCAGGATGTATGACGATGCGCTTGACGCTCCGGAAACATTCAACACCGGACTGTGGGATGAAATAGCCGATATTATTCCCTCATTCCAGGAGAGCTACAATATTGATGGCGCCATGATTGATATGGGCCATGCCCTTCCCTCGCTGCTCAAAAAGAGTATTGTCAGAAAAGCCAGGGAAAAAAGAGCGGATTTTGCATTCTGGGATGAGAATTTCGATCCTTCGCCAGCAATTAAAGCCGAGGGTTTCGATGCTGTATTCGGCTCACTCCCCTTTGTGATCCATGACATTGTCTTTATCCGGGGGCTTTTGAACTATCTGAACAAAACCGGAGTCGCGCTCCCCTTTTTCGGTACCGGAGAGAACCACAACACTCCGCGAGTCTGCTTTCGATATCCGCAAGAGGAGGCCGGGCGTAATTTTTCAATCTTTATCTTTACGCTCACAGCCGTTCTGCCTGCCATCCCCTTTCTGCAGTCGGGCATGGAGATCTGTGAATGGTATCCGATAAACCTCGGGCTTAATTTCAAGGATGAAGACAGGGCGCTCTATCCCCCGGAAAAGCTGCCGCTCTTCAGTCCATTCAGTTATGACTGGAAAAAGAGCAACAACCTTCTGCCGCTCAACAGCTATATCAAGAGGGTTCTCGCAATCCGTAACCGCTTCCTTAACCTTGTCCTCTCTGGAGAACCCGGTTCAATCTCCATCCCCTATGTGAGTGAACCTGAGCTTTTTGCCGTTATGAGAAGTTCCGGAAATCGATCACTGCTCTTTGTCGGCAACAGCAATCTCTATGAAGAGAGAAGAGGATCACTTGAATTCAGTATGAAAAACCTCGATCTTACAGACCTCATTGAAGGAAACACGCATCCGATAGAGGAGCACCGACTTGAGATCAGTTGCAGACCGGGGCAGTGTATGCTTTTTGAAATTCCGGATAAGTAGCATCGCTAAAGAAAAGTTGCAAAAAACATATATTCCGTAATTTTCCCATAACATAACATCTCTTTTACTATGTCAATCCTCATTGTCGGCTCTCTTGCCTTTGACGACATCGAGACCCCTTTCGGGCGCTCGGACAACACTCTTGGCGGATCATCAACCTATATTGCCCTCTCGGCAAGCTATTTTACCGACAAGGTGCAGATGGTCGGTGTTGTCGGCTCCGACTTTGAAGAGAAGCATTTTGACCTGCTCCATTCAAAAAACATTAATACCAAAGGCGTTCAGAAGGTAGAAGAGGGAAAAACCTTCCGCTGGGCGGGCCGTTACCACTACGACATGAACACCCGCGATACGCTCGATACCCAGTTGAACGTTTTTGCTGATTTCGATCCCGTTGTCCCGCGTGAGTATCAGAATGCTGATTTTGTCTGTCTCGGCAATATTGATCCTGAACTTCAGCTCAAGGTGCTTGACCAGATCAGCAAGCCGAAGCTCGTCATCCTTGATACCATGAACTTCTGGATTGAGGGAAAACCGACCGAACTCAAAAAAACGCTTGAGCGCGTCGATATCTTCATTCTCAATGACAGTGAGGCCCGGCTGCTCAGCGGTGATCCGAACCTGGTAAGATCAGCAAGAATTATCCGCAACATGGGTCCCAAAACCCTGATCATCAAAAAAGGTGAGCACGGTGCTCTGCTCTTTACCGACAGCGGCATTTTTGCAGCTCCTGCATTCCCTCTTGAGTCCATTTTCGACCCTACCGGCGCTGGAGACACCTTTGCCGGAGGCTTTATCGGCCACCTGGCACGCTGCGAATCAATCAATGATCTTGAAATGCGCAAAGCAGTGCTTTACGGCAGCTCCATGGCAAGCTTCTGTGTTGAAAAATTCGGTACTGAAAAAATCGCAGCACTTGATCTGCTTGAAATAGAGGATCGCTACCAGAGCTTCCTTGAACTTTCAAGAATCAGCCACTGAGAGAACGTGCTGAGGTTCGTCTGAACAGAACAATTCAGCCACAAAAAAAGGGGTACCTCTGAAACGTGAGCAGAGGTGCCCTTTGAGTGTAAACAGGCGCTATTTTTACCTCATCACAGGTTTCCCCTGAAAAACAGTTCAAGATTACATGAACTATGGAACAATTCAATCTGCTTGACTATGGATTTATTCTCGGATACCTCCTTCTCACGCTTGTTATAGGCCTCTGGTTCTCAAAACGAGCCTCTGAAAATGTTGACGAGTTTTTTCTTTCCGGACGACAGCTCCCCTGGTGGATAGCCGGTACCGGCATGGTAGCAACCACCTTTGCCGCAGATACTCCCCTTGCCGTGGCCGGATTTGTTGCAAAAAACGGCATAGCGGGCAACTGGGTCTGGTGGACCTTTGTTTCCGGAGGCATGCTGACGGTATTCTTTTTCGCCCGACTCTGGCGCAGAGCTGAGATTCTGACCGATCTTGAATTTATCGAACTCCGTTACAGCGGTAAAGCCGCCCGGTTTCTGCGAGGATTCAAGGCACTCTATTTCGGCCTCTTTATCAACGCAGTCATCATCGGCTGGGTAAACCTTGCCATGTTCAAGATCATCAGGATCATGCTTCCCGAGCTGAACCCCGAATTGACGATTGTCGTCCTTGTTGTGCTGACCACCTTCTATTCAGGACTCTCCGGCCTCTGGGGTGTCTCTATTACCGATGCTGTTCAGTTTGTCATTGCGATGGCGGGCTGCATTATTCTTGCGGTTCTTGCCGTAAACTCCCCGGCTGTCGTTTCGGCTGGAGGATTGACGAAAGCTTTGCCTGCATGGATGTTTGACTTTTTCCCCTCATTCTCTCCGACGGGTTCTGAACACTCTGTAACCGGAGCTGCCGCTCTCACTTTTGCCTCTTTTGCCGCCATGGCCTTTGTGCAGTGGTGGTCATCCTGGTACCCCGGAGCCGAACCCGGAGGCGGAGGCTACATTGCCCAGCGTATGATGAGTGCCAAAAACGAAAAGCACTCACTCCTTGCAACTCTCTGGTTTACTGTAGCCCACTACTGCCTGAGGCCATGGCCATGGATCATTGTCGGTCTGGCAAGTCTTGTCATGTTCCCCGATCTCCCCATGAACCAGAAAGAGGACGGGTTTGTCTATGTGATGAAAGCCGTACTCCCTCCGGGATTGAAGGGGCTCCTGATTGCCGCATTTCTTGCTGCCTACATGTCAACGCTCTCAACCCACTTGAACTGGGGCACGAGCTATCTTATCAACGACTTCTACAAACGGTTCCTCAAAACCGACGGTGATGAAAAGCACTATGTCACCATTTCAAAAATCACCACCTTTCTGACGGCGGCATTTGCCCTCTACATCACCTTCTTTGTGCTCGAAACCATAACCGGAGCCTGGGAGTTCATTATCCAGTGTGGTGCCGGTACCGGCTTTGTGCTTATTCTGCGCTGGTTCTGGTGGCGCCTTAACGCCTGGTCGGAAATCACTTCGATGGTGGTACCTTTTCTTGTTTTTGCCTGGATAAATTTTTTTACCTCCATTACCTTCCCCTTTTCGATTTTCATTATCGTGGCCATTACCATTGCCGTCACCCTCGTCGTTACCTATCTGACGAAACCGACGGAGCTTGCTCAACTCGAAACCTTCTACAGAACCACCAGGGTCGGCGGCCTGCTATGGAAAAAGGTCTCCAGGAACATGCCTGAAGTAGAGTCCGATAAAGGCTTTGCCATGCTCTTTGTTGACTGGGCACTCGGTATTGTGATGATCTATGCGATCCTCTTCGGTACAGGACGGGTGATTTTCGGAGACCTCACAGAGGGTGCTCTCTACCTTTGCGGCGGGTTAGTCGCCGGAGCACTCATTTTTGCTGACCTCAACCGCAGGGGCTGGAACAATCTCAACTAAAACCATGTACCAACCCCGTCTCATCCTTGCGTCGCAATCACCGCGTCGCAAGGATATACTCTCGCTGATGCAGCTCCCCTTTGAGACGCTCCCGGTCGATACCGAAGAGACTCTCAACCCCGCGCTCTCGATTGAAGAGAACGTCACTTCGATTGCACTCAGAAAAGCAGAGGCAGCCTCCCGTCTTGCAGAGACATCAGAACAAAGAGCCATAATTCTGGCAGCAGATACCGTCGTTGCAAAGGGAAACCGCATCTATGGGAAACCGGCAGGATTTGACGAGGCTTTCGAGATGCTTAAAACCCTTCAGAACCGCTCGCACAGGGTCTATACCGGCTTCGTTCTGCTCTCTGGCGCCAAATCTCACACGGAGTGCGTAACGACCACCGTAGAGTTTGAACCGATGAGTGACAAGGAGATCACCCGCTACCTTATCTCCGAAAAGCCCTATGACAAGGCAGGTTCCTACGGCATCCAGGACCCCCTGATGGCTTGCCATATAAAACGGATCGAAGGGTGTTACTACAACGTGGTAGGCCTCCCTCTTTCAAGGGTCTGCAAAGCACTCAAAGCATTTTTGTAAGCTTGATTTACCTCTCGCAGGTTTGCCTCACAATTGAATATCCCGCAACACCAATAAATCCTGATCCTGAGAAAAGCATCAGGAACAACATCTGACTGCTCTGTCATAAACAATACCGTTACAAAAAGTGTTACATAATTATATTGAGTGATTATCAAGTCATGACCCGTACTGTCGGACATTCATACATTTATGGATAGTTATCTCTGCCTGATTCAGGATAAACTTATTCACCTTCAAGGTCTCTATCATGAAAAAACAGGCATCATCAAGGGAAAAAGAAACTGAGCCCGGTAAAGTTGTGCTCAAAAAAGAATCACCAATACCCTTTCCGATTATCGGTCTTGGTTCGTCTGCCGGTGGACTTGAAGCGCTTGAACTCTTCATAAAAAATGTTCCGGACTCCTCAGGGATGGCTTTTGTGATTGTTCAGCACCTTGATCCGACCCACAAAGGTATTATGGCGGAGCTGCTTCAGCGAATTACGCCTATGCCGGTTCAGCAGGTCACTGACCAGCTTAAAATTGAACCGGACCATGTCTATCTCATTCCGCCAAACAAGAATATGACGATACTGCACGGAGTGCTGCATCTTCTTGACATGGTCAAGCCAAGAGGGTTACGACTGCCTATCGACTTCTTTTTCCGTTCAATGGCCGACGACCTCCATCAGCACTCCGTTGGGGTGATACTTTCAGGAATGGGTTCCGACGGGACTTTTGGCCTGCGGGCCATAAAGGAGAAAGGGGGGGCTGTTTTTGTGCAGGATCCTCTATCCGCAAAGTTTGACGGAATGCCCAGAAGTGCAATCGATGCAGGAGTAGCCGATGTCATTGCTCCGGTTGAAATGCTTCCGGAAAAAATCATCTCCTACCTCAAACACGTACAGATCAACTTCAAACAGACAGACAGCCTTGAAGATTCATCCCTGAGTGCTTTGGCAAAAGTGATTATTCTCCTTCGCGCCCAAACCGGACATGATTTTTCGCTCTATAAAAAAAACACCATCTATCGCCGCATTGAGAGGCGGATGAGCATTCATCAGATTCAAAAAATCTCGTTTTATGTCAAGTTTCTCCAGGAAAATCCCCAGGAAATCGAATTGCTTTTCAGGGAGCTTCTGATCGGCGTGACCAACTTTTTCCGCGATCCTGCCGCCTGGGAGACGATGAAAAAACGGGCTATTCCTTCTCTGATCGCCGCCCGCCCCTCCGGAGGGCTTTTGCGAGCCTGGGTTGCCGGATGCTCTACAGGTGAAGAGGCTTACACTCTGGCGATTCTCTTCAGAGAGGTTATTGATGCAACTAAACCAGCGGGGAATTTTAAACTCCAGATTTTTGCTACTGACCTTGACAAGGATGCTATTGACAAGGCACGGGCAGGAGTATACCCGTCAAATATTGTTGCTGACCTCACTTCTGAACGCATCAAGCACTATTTCGATAAGGATGACAGCGGTTACAAAATAAAGAGAGAGATCCGTGAAACCATCGTGTTTGCACCACATAACCTCATTATGGATCCGCCCTTCACCAAGCTCGATATTCTTGTCTGCCGCAATTTGTTGATCTATATGGAGCAGGAACTCCAGAAAAAGCTCCTGCCGCTCTTTCATTACAGCCTTAACAATGGTGGTATACTCTTCCTTGGCAGTGCTGAAACCATAGGAGCCAATAGCTATCTGTTTGAAACCGTTGACAGTAAAGCACGTATTTTTCGCCACATTCATCAACATAGCCGAACAGTACCGATTGATTTCCCCTCATCATTAACCAACTGCCCACTGCCCTCCAGGGATAGTTCAGCTCTTCATCCTGTAACAGCAGCATCCGAGTTCAATCTGAAAGCAACAACCGATCAACTGCTCCTTGATCACTATACCCCGGCCGCCGTTCTCACCAATGAAAACGGTGATATCATCTATATAAGCGGCCGTACCGGCAAGTACCTTGAGCCGGCTGCCGGAAAAGCCAACATGAATGTCTTTGCAATGGCCAGAGAGGGTATTCGTTATGACCTGAATATTCTTTTTGGTCATGTGCTGCATCAAAAAGGAGAGTTAACCAAAAAGGGTTTGAGTGTTGGGACCAACGGAGGGAAACAGATTGTTGATTTGAGTGTAAAGCTGCTTGAACAACCCGAATCATTGAGAGGGCTGTTCATGATTGTTTTTACCGACAGCACAAAAGTGGTTTCGGGCACGGCATCCATTGAGGCTCTGGCGGAATATTCCGGTGACAACCGGATTGTAGTTCTTGAACATGAACTGCAAGAGGCAAAGGATGAGATTCTGAGCATTCGCGAACAGATGCAGACCTCACAGGAGGAACTTAAATCAACCAATGAAGAGATGCAATCTGCCAATGAAGAGTTGCAGAGCACCAATGAGGAGCTGAATACCTCGAAAGAGGAGATGCAGTCACTGAATGAAGAGCTGCAAACGGTCAACCATGAACTACAGTCGAAGGTGAGCGATTTTTCGCAAACCAATAACGACATGAAAAACCTGTTGAACAGCACCGATATTGCAACACTCTTTCTCGATGATGAGCTTAACATTCGCCGTTTCACCAACCGTACAGCCACAATAATCAAACTGATTCCCGCTGACATTGGCCGCCCCATAACCGATATTGCAACCGACCTGCATTATCCGACTCTGGAGAGCGATGCCCGTGAGGTGCTTCACTCGCTTGTGATGAGCGAAAAAAATGTCCCCGCATCCAACGACCGATGGTTTAAGGTCAAGATTATGCCGTACCGTACGCTCGATAATCGAATTGACGGGCTGGTGATTACCTTTAACGACATCAGCATCTCCACAAGACTCGCAGAGAGCCTGAAAGAGACAGACGAGAGTTATCGCTTTTTGATTGATACCATGCAGATTGGTGCCATGATTCAGGACGCACCCGGAACTGTTTTAATGATCAACCGGGAGGCACACCGTATTTTCGGATTCTCCAATGAAGAGATAAAGGGTAAGTCGCTCGATCAACTGCCCCTGAAATTTGTCCGGAGTGACGGCTCCGACCTTCCGCACGATGAACTCCCGTCACGGGTAGCTTTGCTGACCGGCAAACCTGTCAGAGGTACTGTCATCGGTATAATGGGACATTCAGACCATAAATTCACCTGGATCAGTGTCAGTTGCTTTCCCCGTGTACGAAAAGGCGGTGATAAAGCAACGATGACCTATACCTCTTTTTTTGAAATTACCGGACCAAAACCTGTTACAAAGTAAAATCTGAACTGCAGATCGTTTATGCATCCATTAAAACCCGTTTCTGATAATTTCTCGGAACTGCGTGCCAAAGCTGAAGCTGAACCGGGAAAAATCCATACCAATGAAGTTGTGTTCTCCGCCTCTCCCGAGGAGATGCGGCGGCTGATTCATGAACTCTCTGTTCATCAGCTTGAGCTTGAAATGCAACATGAAGAGCTGTTCCAGTCGAGAGCTGAACTGGAAAAAAGTCTCAATCGATACACCGATCTTTACGACTTTGCTCCGGTTGGCTATCTGACACTTTCACAAGAGAGCAGAATAGTTGAAGGAAACCTGACTGCTGCCAATATTCTTGGTGTCAGCCGATCCCTGTTACCGGACAAATACCTCTATAACTTCATTGCAGCCCGGGACAGTTCGCTCTTTACAGCTTTTCTTGCTTCTGTATTCAAAAGGAAGGGTGAACACTCGTTCTGCCAGGTATCGCTGAAGCAGCAATCGGTTCAGACCGAGAAATTACCTCCCGCAAACCTCATAACGGTTCGTCTTGATGCTGTCGTAAACGATAATGGGGAACAGTGCCGACTTGCGCTCTCCGATATCTCACGTCAACAAAACGCGGAGAGTGTGATATCCGCCAATAATGAACGTCAGCAGCTCATTCTGAAAGAGACCCATTCCGGCTTTTGGGAGTGGGATATTCAGAGCAATACTAACGTCTGGTCTGATGAACTCTGGCAAATGTACAGGCTGGAACCGCACTCCCTCGAAGCCTCATATGAGTTATGGAAAGAGTGCATTGTGCCTGAGGAGAGGCCAGTCATAGAGCATGCTGTCTGGCATGCCGTACAACAAGGGGAAGCGTTCTCTATTGAGTGGCGTCTCAATACTTCTATTCCGGGACCGGATCGCTGGCTTATGTCCAAAGGTATACCGTTCAAAGACAACCGTGGTCAGGTAACACAATATGTTGGAATTGTTATCGATATTTCCGAACTGAAACGGGCTCAGGAGACCGGAATAAAAGCACGGCTTTTCAGCAAAAACGTTATCGAAAGTATTCCCGGCGCTTTTTATATGATTGATGCCAATGCTCGTTTAACATCATGGAACGCTATCCTGCGAGATGAAATTGCAGGCAAGCCTGAGAGCGAAATGATGCATACTCCGGCAGCGTCAGCCATTCATCCGCAGGATCAGGCTCTTGTACAACAGGCAATCATGAGGGTGCTGCAAGGTGGTGTTGAAGAGGTATTAGAAGTGCGGGTGCTGCTGCGTGGCGGTCCGGCATTTCGATGGTACCTGCTGACGGGCAGAAGAATCATCATTGACGGAAATGCGTTTATGATTGGAACAGGTATCGATATTACCACAAAAAAGCAGATTGAAGAGGCAAATGCCCAGCTTGAAATGCAGCTCGTGCAGTCACAGAAAATGGAGATGCTCGGAACCCTTGCAGGAGGCATCGCCCATGACTTCAACAATATGCTTGGTGTAATACTTGGTTATACGGAGATGCTTCTTGATGAGCGCCCCTCCTCCGACCCGCTCTTTGCCGATCTCACAGCTATTCGCGAAGCAGCGTCCCGCTCTGCCGAGCTGACCCATCAACTGCTTGCTTTTGCCCGAAAACAGACGGTCATCCCTGAAGTTTTTCAGCTCAATGAAGCTGTTGAAAAACTTCTCCCCTTGCTGCATCGACTTATCGGCGAAAACATCACCCTTAACTGGCAACCGGCTTCAATCGATACGCAGATAAAAATTGATCCATCCCAGATTGACCAGATTCTTGTCAACCTCTGTGTAAACTCAAAGGATGCTATCACCGGAAATGGCACCATTACCATCAAAAGTGGCCGTTCCGATTTAGCTGAACCAGGAGAGGATCCTTCAAAGAAAACCACCCCATACATAGCGCTTTCTGTAACGGATGACGGGTGCGGGATCGATAAAAACGATATCCCCCATATTTTTGAACCTTTTTTCACCACAAAGGAGCAGGGAAAAGGAACCGGGCTCGGGCTCTCTACCATCTATGGCATCGTCAAACAGAACAATGGTCGTATTGAGTGCAAGAGTGAACCCGGCACAGGAACAACCATTACCATCTATCTCCCCCTGAACAGGGAACAATCGGCTGTTGACGCCCTCAACAGGCCGGAAGAGCAGATTTTTCAAGGCAATCATACCATCCTTATTGTCGAAGATGAACCCGGCATACTCAAGCTTTGCAAGCTCATGCTTGAAGGTAAAGGGTACAAGGTACTGTCGGCAGAAACGCCCATGCAGGCAATAACCCTGGCCGATAACTATAACGATAAAATTGATTTGCTGTTGACCGATGTCATCATGCCTGAAATGAATGGACAGGATCTCGCTGAAATCATTGCGGTACTCCGCCCCGACATGAAAATACTCTTCATGTCAGGCTACACCGCCGATGCCTTTGGCGACACGCCAAATCTTCACTCCGAAGCCCATTTTATTCGCAAACCCTTCACCATATCATCACTGACCACAGCCGTCAACAATACACTCAACCCCGGAGCACCGGGTTCCGGCGTATCATAAAGCGTTGAAATCCTTTCTTAAAGCCCTTCTTTGAGGGCGGTAAGAAATCGGTGCGTATAGAGCTTGTCAACACTTGAGAGTTCACAGAGCTGGTCAAAGTAAATCACGGATATTCCGTATAGATGACGGATCCGCTCGATCATTGAGAGCCACAAATGCGCGGTCATCTCCGCATCTGCCAGCGCACGGTGAAACGTTCCCGTCTGCGGGATGGCGGCATGTGAGACGAGCGTCTTCAGCTTATGGTTCGGAGAGTCCTGATAAATTCTTCTTGACACGAGCAGTGAGCAGCAACAGGAGCCTTCATATGCCCGTTTCGCCCGTTTCAGCTCGAAATCCAGAAACCGACGGTCAAACGACGCATTGTGCGCAACAATATTACGACCGGCTATAAACTCTGAAAACTCAGCCATCACCACTTCACAGCCAGGCTGGCCTTTGAGCATCTTATTGGTAATACCGGTATAATCCTCGATAAACCGGCTGATCCGGAAGCCGGGATTCATCAGCTTTTGAAAGCGGTCGACAATCACGCCCTCTTCAAGAAGCACCGCACCGATCTCAATAGCCCGGTCACCATACTCGGGAGACAAGCCTGTCGTCTCAAAATCAAGCACCACCACACTGTCCGCTAACGTCCGCTGCATTGAAAAATTATCAAGTATCACATTTATGCCTGGCGATTGCGTAACCATCAACTCCGGCGTTGCCGGGCTCCGGCCCGGCAGAAGGCTCAGCTTGCCGATTGCAGCGCGGCAATCCTCGATTCAAGTGTAGGATGGCTGCTGAACAGCGCCATCATCCCGCCACCTGCAATCCCGCTCGCCGCCATTTCCTTCGGCAACTGGCCTGCCTGGAGGTTCCCCAGCGCGTGGAGGGCATCAATCATCGGACGTCGATCACCCATCAGCGCCGCCGCTCCCGCGTCTGCCCGGTATTCACGTTTGCGTGAAAAGTACATAACAACTATGCTGGCCAGAATACCGAAAAGAATTTCACATACAATACTGCTGATCCAATAGCCGATGCCGGGTCTGCCCGATTCATCCTCGTCGCCGCGAATAAAGCTGTCCACCCCGTAGGCGACAATTCTCGACAGAAAAATCACGAAGGTATTGAGCACTCCCTGGATCAGTGACAAGGTCACCATATCACCGTTTTCAATATGGGCAACCTCGTGAGCCAGCACTGCCTCAACCTGTTTGCGATCCATACTTTGCAAGAGTCCGGTCGAGACAGCAACCAGCGATCTGGACTTGCTGGGGCCGGTAGCAAACGCATTGGGAGCGCCTTCGTAGATGGCCACTTCAGGCATCTGAAAACCTGCTTTGGATGAAAACCGCCTCACACTCTCCACAAGCCAAGCCTCCTCCTGGTTGGCCGGCTGCTTGATAACCCGTGCGCCGGTGCTCCATTTCGCCATGGTTTTGGACATCATCAGCGAAATAAAGGAGCCTCCAAAGCCAATCAGGGCTGCAAATGCCAGCAGCATACCCATATTCAATCCATTGCTGGTCAAAAAGCGGTCTACACCCAGAATACGGGCACTTATCGAAAGTACCAGCATCACCGCCAGATTGGTCAACAAAAATAGAACCACGCGTTTCATCCAACTTCTCCTCTGTGTAATTGTTATTAATCAGTTTTATTCCTTGCAAGGGAAACCCCCAGCCTCTTTCGACAATGTATACAATCCTCGCTTATCATAAATCGTTTTCATTTCACTATTCAGTTCAATGCATTGGGCTCTTTTCATACTCCGGGAACTCCGGGAACGCCGAGCTCCAACCCGGCAGATATCAAAGAAGTTAGCAAGAGTTAGTCGAGGGGGACCCGCAAGCTCTCACTGCCTGGTTTGATGAATCATTGACATCTATGGAAGAGAAGATGCGCAGGTTCCCGGATTGTTTCCAGTCAGGTCGGAGAGACGTTAGTTGACACTGTTATGAACGACCTGCTACCGCACACCCCGCTGCCGCCTTTACTGAAACCCCGTAGTGCCGCAGATGGTAGACACTCCGATTGTTCTCGTAGAGCGTTCGGTTGGGGTTATCGGCCTCCATACGCAGTTCATGAACGGCCTTGGTAATCTGCACCGTAGTATAACCGCTCTTTAAAAGATATGCCCTGAGCAGCCCCTCCTCGATGTTGCTGTTGCCATTGCGCTCTTTCCAGTCGCCGGGATAGCGAAAGCCGAGTTCGTCACGGAACAGGTCAATAACGCGGTTCTGCGTTTCACGCTCAGCGTTGCCGATTATGCTCAAGCAGTTACCTCCTCTAACAACGAGGATTTGAAAATGGGGGTAGGTGTTTTTCCTTACGCAAAGAGCAATCTTCTCCCTTTAGGCTCAGGAACCGGATCGTTGAACTCTTTTGCGGTAGCAATCCACAACTCTATTGCATCCTCTATATTTACGAGCGCTTTACTATGAGAATCACCGTGGGCCATACATCCGGGCAGTTCAGGCGCCTCTGCAATAAACAATTGATCGCTCTCGCTCCAAAAAATAATAATTTCGTATTTATCCATCACTGTTTACCTCCAAGTTGATATTTCAGGACAACATGTCGCACTTGCCTGACTTGATATGGTTTGGCTTTGCTTCCTTCTCGTTGCAAATTGATCTTCTCTTCAATTCCATCCTTTCGAAACACATGATGGCTTCCACGAATGCGCATAACAAAGCCGTTACCCTGAAGGAGATTACATAAATCATCGAAAGGTATATTGGTATCAGACTGACCACTCAATATCTTCAAAATGAGTTTCTCGTATTTTCCCATCCATGATCTGATTAATTAATTCCGGCAAATCCATCACACCATTGCGCTTTCAAGAAAACCAGCGATGGAAACACAAGAATAAATTGTATTTGAATTTAAGGAATCTTTCGGTGAAAAAAGCACAGGAAAAATACTCACTCATCAACATCAGTCAGCGCTATCCCTCCAGTCGCCGGGATAGCGATAGCCGAGTTCGTCACGGAACAGGGCAATAACGCGGTTCTGCGTTTCACGCTCAGCGTTGCCGATAATGCTCAAGCAGTTACCTCCTCTAACAACGAGAGATAACTTTGCATAGTTGATATATCATTGTTACTGTATTACTGCGTATCAGCAAGTCTTGCAACGGCTGCGGCAAACTCTTCAAAATCCTGAAGATGTGCAGTAGCAATAGCAAACACGATTACCCAGTTAATGGTCTCGTAGTTATGGACAGCGATATTACGAAACCCGACGGCTCTCTTCATGCGATCGGCCAAATCCGCACTTATTATACCGGCTTCAGAGAGAATATCGAACGTTTTTCCCATGGTGGCGGGAGGAGGAAACTCACTTCCGGCAATAATGTGCGTTCCAATGTCTACACACATTTGAACAGCACGGGTAAGGTTGAGAGAGAGAATATCCTGGGCATCCAGATCATTACCAAAAGCAGCCGCATTTACAGGGCATTTCTCTTTGACCCTGAGAATAGAGCGACGCAAAGACTCAAGTTTCTGTTCAATTAACGGCCAATCCATGCCTCTCTCCTCTCCTTCAGAATTCTTCTCTGGTAAGGCACAAAATCCGCCTCATTGTAAAGATGTTTAAGCAGCAGCTCAGCATAGCGAGTATCACTGCCAACTATTCTTCTTCCTCCGGATATGATCTGGCCAAGCAAGGGCTCACCTGCCGTTGACAAATCAATCAAGTCAACAGGGCGTCCTATGGCTGTTGCCAGGTCTGAAATCAATGCCATTGTTTCATCAACACTGAGCGGATGGTCTGCTCCGACCGCAAGATCAAGATCACTGTCATGATGAGCGGTACCTTTTGCCAACGAACCAAAGAGCAGTGCAACACTAATTGCATGGTGCCGTTCAAGAACGTGCCTTATCTGCGTATCAATACTCTCTGTCATCATGCGTTTACGGTTCGATTGCCCAACTCGCCCATACCATCAACCAGAAAGCTCAAGCTCACAAACAATAAAGAATCAATCTTTTTTTACTCAAGAATATATTCATTTAAACGCACTCCGTCACGGCTTATAATGTGGTTCTGCGTTTCACGCTCAGCCGTTGCCTATGATGCTCATTACAACACCTACCAGTGACCGCTCTTGGTGGGCCCAACGTGACGAATAAGCCCTTGAGACTGTATTTTATTTGATCCTGTTTACACTTATACCGGACTCCGCTGCCAACAAATGCTGCGTTATGGATTGCTGTATTTTCAGCAGAGTCCGTATTCTTTCATGGGCAGTTATAGTGGCAGTTTTACCGGTAGTGCTACCGGTAGTTTCCCCCAATTATTGTTCAGGGAGAAAATGAAACACCGTCCACAATCCGGTCTGCTCACAGCGTAAATCCGGTACAGGAACCCCTGCCGCTGCACACTCCTGCATGATTCGCTCAATACCCCGGCCCCATGCTTCGATCATACCTGCCATAAACCAAATGAGGGGACGGTATTCACCGGTAACAGTTACTTGACACGAACGGCATTGTACAGAGATGCCTCCCTTCGGTTCGGCATGACACGAACGCGACCATCACGACACTTGCGAATGAGTTACAGGCTCTTTCCGTTTTCCCCACTTTCTCCTGTCAAATTAATCAGGCAACGCATTGTTCAGAAATAAAATATACGATTACCATAGAACCACGGCAACAAATCAGATCGTAACTATCCGTTAAATCCAGGAAGAGCTGAGGAGATTTTGAATTTGAATGCTCGATTCCGGATTGAAAAGGAAGATTAACCACGAAACAGACGAAATTACACGAAAAAGAAGAGGAAGAGAGTGGTCGGGATTGAAGAGAATTCCGGAGGAGGCGGAGAGTAAAATACTCGACTTATAGTGAATATATCCGAAATATTACCGATATTCCGATAATAGCTACGGTAATTTCACAGACTCGCACAACCATGGAACCAGCTTGCTCTCTCGGTACGCGCATCAAATCGGTGCGTGATCATTTCGGCCTTCGTCAGGAAGAGTTCGGCGAAAGAATCGGCCTCTCCGGCAACAGGATCTCTGAAATTGAAAATGACAAGGGAGGCACAAAAGCCTCTGTTTTGATGGCAATATGCAGCGAGTTTCCGCTCAATCCTGAGTGGCTGCTCTCCGGTGAGGGCTCCATGCTGAAAAAACCTGAAGAGAGCCCCTTTTCTCCTAAAGAGTTCAGCAGGAGAATCGGCATGCTTGAACAACAGATGCAGCAGTACGTAATCAACACGATCGAACCGGAGAGTCCGGCGCTTGCAAAAGTTCCGCTCTACAGTTATGCCGTACCAGCAGGGGTTCCGGATGCCGCATCAAACGAAATCGAAGAGTACCTCGATATGCCGGCATCATGGGCGCAGGGTAAAAAAAACATCTATGCCCTGAAGGTTAACGGTGACAGCATGATTGATATTGGTATCATGCCGGGAGATCTACTGATGGTTGAGGCGAGAACAACGGCAAGGGACAGCCAGGTAGTGGTTGCCTGTATCAACGGTGAGGTAACGGTAAAAACGCTCTGCATCAGCAACGCCGGTACCATCTCTCTGATACCTGAAAACAAGCGCTACGCCCCAATAGCCATCACCCCTGATATGGATTTCCGAATCCAGGGGGTGGTGTTGGCAGCGGTGCGCCACTACGCTTAGGCATCTCTATTAATTGGTTCCGCAGTAATAACAATGAAAGGTCAGAAGACGGACTTTTGTTGACCATCATTGTAGCAAAAGGTCACGGCTATAAATCGTCGTGAGCTGTTTGAGTGCAAGGCGAATGGAGCGCAGATACCGGAGTGTACTCGTAGTACATGAGGATATCGAGCACCACCCAACGAAGCAATCAAATTGCGGAACAGATTTATAGCCGTGACCTACATATCCATGAAGCGTATAAACTCCAGGGCCTTCTCTCTCATCTGATCCTCACTTTCATCGGAGAGCGGTGTAGAGTATCGGATTGAATAGCCGTATTTACCCATGTTCTGCACCAGGCGAAACCAGTCGTGGGTGAGCACTCTGAAGGTTACAACCATTCCTTCAGCCGCTCTGTCCGGGCGGTAGAGCCCGCTGCTGAGCACGGTTGCATCATTTTTCTCAATCGAAGCAATCACTTCGGAAAGCTTTAATCCCGAAGAGGGCACATCAAGCTCAAAGGTGCGACTCTCCTCTCCAAGATGAAACACCTCTGCGATGCAGTCAAGAACCACTCTTTTTTCAACGGTTCCCGCATAGCTTCCATCATTACGGGTAACGGGTATTATCTCTCCGTGAAAATTGATCAGCCTGGGAAAGAGGTCGAAAAGATGCTCATGAAGTCCGATGCTTCCGGCTTGCTGAAGCGGAAGATCCCTGAGCGCAAGAGAGGCTGTTTTTTCCGACTGAACAACGTCAATGAGATCAGTGACGGTTATCATTGCAGAGAGAGCACCATCATGCAGAACAGGAGCACCTTCGAGGTGCCCCTTTCGCATGATGGCGTAGACCTCTGAGGCTACAGCGTCATCACTAAAAAACGGAGCTTGAGTGTCAAGAGTCCGCTCTATGCATTCACTTAGCAGCATGGTTCAATTTTTTCAACTCTTCGCTCATGGCGACCTCCCTCAAAATCAGCGGCAAACCAGTTCTGAAGAGTTAGTTCAATCGTGGCTTTATCGGAAAAACGGGCCGACAAACAGATGACATTGGCATTGTTATGCTGCCGCGCAAGGGTCGCAAATTCAGGATTACAGGCAAGGGCTGCACGGATACCCTTGACTTTATTGGCTGCTATTGAGACCCCGATGCCTGTCCCGCAAAGCAGAACACCCTGATCAAACTCTCCTGCTGCAACACTTTTGGCCACTTTACGGGCAAAATCCGGATAGTCAACAGACTCTTCATTATAGGGACCCATGTCATGACACTCATAACCATTTTTTTCAAGCCATGCGACTACAGTTTTCTTGGACTCAAAACCGGCATGATCACTTGCTACTGCAATTTTCATAATTCTTTAACGTTAAATTTTGACGATGTTTTTTTGAGGGTAGATCTGGTCATAAAGCGTTTCTGACTATTAATTTTAGGCGCCTCATTATCAACAAGCGAGTAGGTGCCATCGTCGTGCATCTGCCATGCCTTCACATTATCACTCAGTATCAGATCAAGATCGCTTTTAACTGAACGAATGCAGCTTCTGTCAAAAACCGGGAAGAGCGTCTCTACCCTGTGGTCAAGATTTCTCGGCATAATATCAGCACTGCCCAAAAAGAGTTCTGCACGGCCTCCGTTATAAAAATAGTAGGCTCTGCTGTGCTCAAGAAAGCGCCCGGTGACACTGATAACACGAATATTTTCACTTACTCCGGCAATGCCTGGCTTGAGGCAGCAGATGCCACGAACGATAAGATCGATTTTCACGCCTTCATATGAGGCTTTATAGAGCGCACGAATAGTCTGGGCATCCACAAGGGCATTCATTTGCATAATGATTCTTCCCTTGCCGGCTTTGCGGCTCCACTGAACCTCCCTTGCAATCAGTTCAATAATCCTTTTTCTGGTGTTGATCGGTGAGACCAGAAGCTTTTTATACCCTGTATGCCTTGAATACCCCGTAAGGGCATTGAAAAGCTCAGCCACATCATTGGCGAGATGATCGTTGACGGTAAAGAGTGAGTAGTCAGTGTAAATCTTTCCGGTTGCCGGGTTATAATTGCCTGTCCCAAGATGGAGATAGTGTTTCAGGCGCTCCTGTTCACGGCGGACAATCATGGTCAGCTTGGCATGGGTTTTCAGGCCGGGAAGACCGTAAACAACGTGCACGCCAACATCTTCGAGTGCCCTGGCCCAGACAATATTGTTCTCTTCATCAAATCGAGCCTTAAGCTCTACAAGTACAGCAACCTGTTTGCCCTCTTCAGCCGCCTTCATCAGGGATTGGACAATCGGAGAGTTTCCTCCGACCCTGTAGAGCGTCTGTTTTATGGAGAGCACATCAGGATCAACTGCGGCCTGATTGATAAAATCAACGACCGGCTGAAAGGAGTCATAAGGGTGGTGAAGCAAGAGATCTTTTGCCTTTATGGCAGTAAATATATCCTGATTAAACTCCTCCTCAAGCCGGTTATTGGGAATAAACGGCTCATCTTTCAAATCGGGTCGATCAACTTTTAACAGGTCAATCAGGCAACTGAGTCCGAGTAAACCTCCAATTTCATAGACATTGCGCTGGGAGACCTCCAGATTATTCATCAGCAGCTTTCTGACCGACTGAGGCATGTCAGGGGTGATATCAAGGCGAACAACTTTTCCGTATCGACGTGAAAGAAGCCCCTGCTCTATGGTTTCGAGCAGATCCCCTGCCTCATCCTCCTCAATTTCAATATCAGCGTCGCGGATCAGCCGGAACAGATGTGCCTGGATAATCCTCATTTTCGGAAACAACTGCTCCAGATTATTTTCAACCAGATCTTCCATCCAGATAAAGCAGATACTCTTGTCACACGCCTCAAACCCTTCGATATCATTGAGACGGAGCAAACGGGGAAGAATGCCCGGAACCTTCACCCTGGCAAACTTCAGCGCATGAGTCTCCTCATCTTCCAGCTCAATGGCAAGATTGAGCGACAGATTGGACATGAATGGAAAGGGGTGCCCGGTATCGAAAGCAAGCGGAGTAAGTACCGGAAAAATCTCCTTTCTGAAATAGTTTCGTAAAACCTGCTGATTGGATGGTGAAAGCGCTGAAAAACGAAGGAATTCAATCCCCTCCCGTTTCAGCGAAGGGATAAGATCATGATAAAAGCAGTTGTTTCTCTGGCTGAGTTGCTGCAAAACCATTGTCCGGATCTGCTCAAGCTGGCGTGCCGGCGTCATGCCGTCAATGGTACGATCCTGAATACCCGCTTCATACTGGTCCTCAATCCCGGCAACCCGGATCATAAAATACTCGTCCAGGTTTGAACTGAAAATGGAGATAAACTTCACCCGTTCGAGCAGCGGATGTAAACCGGGTTTGAGCGCCTCTTCAAGCACTCTCTGATTGAAATAGATCCAGCTCAGCTCCCTGTTTACATAGTAAGCAGTATCAAAAAAATCCGGCTGAACGCTCTCGGTTCTGCTAACATCACAACCTTGCAGCATAAAAAAGCCTCAATAATATGGGCACTTATGTAAATCTGAAAACTCCTTTCTCATGAACAACGCAATCAAGAGGCTCATCCCATGGTTCCAGCGGCAGAGCATCTATCAACTGCAAACTGAAAGCAACTCCGATACAGAAGGGGCGAATACCCTCTTGAGCGAGCCGGTAAAGATAGCGGTCATAAAAACCTTTGCCATAACCAAGCCGGTACCCTCTTCTGTCAAAAGCAAGCAGCGGCAAAAGCACAACATCAAGAATCTGTTCATCGGCCTTGACAACCTCCGAAGGTTCCGGCTGACCGAATGCTGCCGCTTTGAGCGACTCCCCTTTACGGTAAACTGCTGAACAGAGATCCTGCTCCTGAACAACCGGAACAGCAATCCTTTTACCCTGTAGTGTAAACGCATCAAGAAGCGGAAGGGTACTCACTTCCGAATAAGCAGGAATCGGGATATAGAGTGCAATAAGACGTGCATCAATAACTTCCGGCAAAGAGAGCACGCGGGCGGCAACCGCCTCGCTCATAATACGCCTTGACTCGTCAGAAAGCTCTCCCCGCCGGGCGGTCATGAAAGCTCTCAGCGCTCTTTTTTTAGCCGCAATGTCCGATTTCCGGCATTCAGGACTGAGTTGAATCATATTGAACCTTCACTCCCCATGATTCTTTTCCAATAATATGGAACAGATCCGCTACATTCTGAAATGTAAAATAATAAAATAGAGATCTTTCCCCGCATGCACTCACCAACAGCCATGCATGCAATTAAACGTCATGCATCAACACATCAACCTCTTTATTCGAAAATGGTAACAGGAAATCTGATCAGCCGAAAATCCATTGCTCCGGGTGCCATCTATTGTGTCGGGAAAAACTATCCGGAACATGCCATTGAGATGCAGAAGCTTGAAGGAGCGGCTCAAGTAGATACGATTGAGCGGAGTGTGGAACCAATCATCTTTATGAAACCCCCCACTGCCCTTGAAACTGATGGCGTTGTGACCATTCCATCTTTTCATGGCAAACCGCTTTCGCATAACATGCATTATGAGGGTGAGCTGGTGCTGCTTATAGGCCATTCAACCGATGGGTGCTCTCTTGAGGAGGCTACCGGCCATATCTGTGCCTTTGGTGCCGGTCTCGACATGACACTGCGTGACGAACAGCTCGCAGCAAAACAATCCGGCAACCCGTGGCTTAAAAGCAAGGGGTTCCGCAAAAGCGCACTGATTTCTGATTTTGTGCCGTTCAATGCAACTCTCTTCCCTTCAGATATCGAAATTTCGCTTGAACTGAACGGCAAACCTGTTCAAAGGGGATTGGTTTCGGAAATGCTCCATCCTCCAGCCATGCTTATTCATTATTTGTCGTATCTTTACGGATTAAGAGCGGGCGACCTTATCTTTACCGGAACACCAGCCGGAGTAGGAGCGGTCACTCCGGGTGACAGGCTGAAATGCCGGGTCTCCCGTTATGAAGCAGGAAGCCGGGAACCCCTTGCCGAACTCCAGGCAAGAGTCTCCTGAAACACACAATAATTAATCAGCCCTGAGCCATGAGTTTTATTTTTCAGCAGGCCCGTCTGCTCAATCCGCTTGAAAATCTTGACACGGTCGGCTCAATAAAAGTTGCCGACAATGGAATCATTGAGGCTCTTGCCTTAGGGAGTGAGACCATAATGGCATCACCGGATGACAGGGTTATTGATCTTCGGGGCCAGATTCTTGCTCCTGGACTCTTTGATATGCACTGCCATTTCAGAGAGCCGGGTCAGGAGTACAAGGAGACGCTTGAAAGCGGTTCACAAGCCGCCGCTGCGGGAGGTTTTACCGGTGTTGCTCTCATGCCGAACACGAAACCCGTTATTGACAGTCCGCTGGGTGTCGCCTATATCCGCCATCACTCGGCAAACCTGCCGGTTGATCTCGAAGTTGTCGGAGCCATGACGGTTGAAAGCCGAGGAGAGCACCTTGCACCGTTCGGAAAGTTCCGTTCATACGGCGTAACAGCCATATCGGATGACGGTACTGCTATCCAGAGCAGCCAGATCATGCGGCTTGCCTTTGAGTACGCATCAAACTTTGACCTTCTCATCATCCAACACTGCGAAGATAAATCGCTTACCCATGGAGCGGTGATGAATGAAGGGCTCTTTTCGGCACAACTCGGGCTGAAAGGAATTCCGGAGATATCCGAAGCCATTACCCTTGCAAGGGATCTGCTCCTGATGGAGTATCTGCAAAAACACAAGCTCCATGAGCCGCTGAGAAAACCACGCTACCATGTAGCTCACATCAGTACCGGAGCGGCCCTCGATCTTGTGCGCAAGGCAAAGCGTGACGGGCTTGCCGTAACCTGTGAAGTTACACCCCACCATTTCACTCTCTCTGATGAAGAGCTGTTCAAGGCAGAGGATAAAGGAAACTACCTGATGAAACCGCCGCTCTCTTCAAGAGAGAATCTTGAAGCTATTCTGGAGGGGCTTGCCGATGGAACCATTGATGCCATTGCCACAGACCATGCACCTCATGCGTCACATGAAAAAGAGTGCCCTCTCGACCAGGCATCATTCGGCATCATAGGGCTTGAAACATCTGTTGGCCTTACCATAAGCGAACTGGTTGAAAAAAAGATTATTACCATGCCCCGGGCAATTGAACTCATGTCGGTTAACCCGAGAAAAATCATGAATCTCAAACCGATTCTTTTCTCGCCGGGAGAAGAGGCCAATTTCACCTTCATAAACCCCGAAAAAGTGTGGCGTGTGACTCCGGAGTCGATCCACTCCAAATCATCAAACACCCCCTTTATCAATCGCGAGCTGAAAGGCAAATCAAGCGGCATATTCCATAAGGGCAAGCTCTGGCTTGCAGAATAACTTAGGAAAGAAGCGGTTTATGAGAGCACTTGTTTCCCTGTATATTTTTTATTACTTTCATGTTCATTTTAGACAAAACTAATGAGTACCGAGTATTAACAACAAGAACTAACGGATAAGTCATGGCAAAGAAACAGACGTTTGGAGATAAAGGCAAAAAAACCGGTGTCAGCGATTTTAAAATGGCCAAACTTGTGTTTTCTGTTAAATCAGAAAAGAGCAATGCATGGAAATTTGTTGAAAAACATGTCAGAATCCCTAACGGCGAAAATGAACAGCCTATTCTTGCAAAAGCAATCAGCGATTACGCAAAATAAGTTGACAGCAGTTCTGTTCAGGGCATTATTATTGATGCCCTGAATACACCCCCCTTCCCCATCTTTTTTTTACTCACCCTCATACACCCCTTTCCGATATGCAGGGAACCGAAAAACCCGCACAGTGGTTCGAAGAGTGGTTCAACCACCCGTTCTACCTTGAAGTTTACCGTCACAGAAACAAGGATGAAGCCGAGCAATGCATCCAGACCATTCTCTCTGTTTCAGAACTTGACCATAAAGCAACTCAATCGGTATCCGTCCTTGATATTGCCTGCGGAGCAGGTCGCCACGCCCTTGAGCTGGCCCGTCTCGGGTACTGTGTAACAGGAAACGATCTTTCCCCGTTTCTGCTTGAAGAAGCCAGAAAAGAGGCCGCAACGTGCAACCTCGACCTGCATCTGACAGAGTGCGACATGCGGGCTATTAATGAAAAGAGTGCTTTTGATCTGGTTGTTCAGCTATTCACCAGTTTCGGCTACTTCAGTTCGAATGAAGATGACCTCCTGGTTCTGCAAAAGGTCTCTGCAGCATTGAAAAGTGGTGGATGGTATGTTCTCGACCTTATCAATCCACTCCATCTTGAGCGTACCCTTGTCGCCCGTTCATCAAGGATGGCCGGGGAGCTGAGGGTTGATGAAAAGCGGAAAGTCGAGAACGGGAGGATCACCAAAACCATAGCCATCACCTCCCCTTCCGGGGAGAGACTTGACTTCACCGAGTCGGTAAGGATCTACAGCAAGGGTGAGATTCAGGGGATGCTTGAAGAGTCAGGATTTTGCCTCAGCACCATTGTTGGAGACTATCAGGGGAACCCTTTCGAAGAGAGCAGTTCACCACGAATGATGCTCTTCTGCCGCAAACCCTGAAATGTAAGCTCTCTAAAGGGCGCCTCTATTTATTGTCGTGAGAAGCCCGAGGACAAGGC
>JAAXXL010000081.1 GCA_013334485.1 Chlorobiaceae bacterium
CTGGACCAATCTGCCCGTACCGGAGGTATTGCAGAACCTTCCGGTCAGCCAGCAGCAGCAAGTGATCTCCTGGGCCGATGCACTGGTCAAACACAAGACCGAAGGATTTGAGGAGCTCTATAACGCCATAGGGATGATCGTCAAGTATATCCCCAATTTTGTGGTAATTCCGCTGATGGTCGAGCATATCAAGCCCCGGATAGCTGCAGGGGTATGTGCGAAAATGGGGGTCGATCAGGCTGTCGGCTATGCTAATGACCTTCCGGTAGAGTACTTCAACGAAGTTTCTCTTCACCTTGAAGCTTCGGTTATGGCGCAGATTCTTGAGAAGATGAAAAAAAATAACGCAGAAAGATTCATTATCAGCGAACTCAGAAGCCGACTCGATCGTATGCTCGACATCGCACAGCACCTTGACAAGCGCATGCTTGAAATTGTAGGCAGGCATGTCACCCTGCCCGAAAATGAAGAGGAGCTCCTCAATCACCCCCGTAAACCGGTTTTCGATAAAATCAGAGCGTTGCAGTAGCAACAAAAAAAGCCGTGAAAAGAGTCTCTCTCTTCACGGCTGCAACAACCTTGAAAAAAACGTGCTGCGCTATTTTTTAGCCACCGTGACATCACACTGTGACATCATATAGGCTACCGCATCGGAACACTCCGCCAGAGTCAGGGATTCCAGTCCACCCTTTGCTGGCATGCTGTTAATGCCATTGACAACATGTTTGACCAGGGCATCCATACCCTGAGCCATCCTTGGCTGCCACTCTGCTACGTTGCAAACTTTCGGAGCATTCATCACCCCGCTGTCGTGACAGAGTGCGCATGCACGGCTGTAGATCTCCTGGCCTGAGGTAATATTGTATTTCGACGACAACATTGCCGTTGTCATTTCCTGCGCTTCAGCCTGCCGGGTAAACCCGATACAGGCGAAAAGCAAAACAACTGTTCTCATTACACTCTTCATCATAACTCCTTCAACCTTGTTCATAATTCTGTAAAAAATAAGGGGATCTGTTTATTCCGCACGTTCCTTGCTCCTTCGAAATAAACAGATGCCCCAGGATGTTCATCGATCCTGCCCTTTATGCATTCGTCTATCACAGCGTAACATCAACATCATTCATCAACTGCTAATAATTTAAAGCAGCCAGCTTAAGAGGGGCTTAATGGCAGGCTAAAAGATGCTTAAAAATTAAAACTGTGAGAAAAATCGGTGCGAAACGGGATGAAATTCATCTCTGATACTGAATAGGAGAGCAAACAATAAAAGAAGCACAGCAGAAAGCGGCAACCAACTGGCAAGAGGGTTTTACATAAACGAACCCCTCCCGGCAAAGGGGTTCGTTGTGTCTTGAAAAATAACCGGCTGGTAGCTGGTCAGAACAACATTGCGCGATTGAATATATCCATTAAGCCAGATCGATAGCAAGACCAATCAGCCCGTCAACAGCCGATATAAAACTCGCTAAAGCAGCAAATGTCTCTGCTGTCTGATTCACATCATCAATACTCTCTTTAATCGTTTTGGTAATAGCTTTTAACTGAACTGTCGCAACTTGATAGGCCATAGTGCTTTCGTTGAAAGCCATTTTTGCAAGTTGTATCTGCTTATTGTATAACTGATCACGGATTTTGTCAAGCTTTATTCTCCGGGGATCATCAAGCAACATACTTCCACATTGAGTGTCAAGTATAACGATGATCTCACCGAGAAGTATAACGCACTCTTTTTTATCCATTGTTCTGCCCTCAGTTCTTGTTTAATTGCTGAAGCTGCTTAACTGCATTTCCGACACGTGTGGCTCGTGCAACAAAATCCTCCATTTGCGCTGAAAAAGTTGCCAAATTCTCAGCCTGCTTTGGTGAATTAGCATAATCAACCAAAGCGCTGTGAGCTGTTGCCAGTGCGTCGAATCCTTCTGTTGGATTACTAGCTGGCAAGGTCTCCCAAGCATCCAGGGCTGATTTTACCTCTTCTCCACGAGTCCTAAGCCTATCAAAATCATACGCTTTTTTGCGCTCCAGCTCATAAGCTGCGACGTAATACTTTCTTTTTACTGAAAAAGCACTTTGAGAAAGAGAATACGCAATTTCTAAATCACCTTTTATCACACCAATCAGGTTTTTGACCGGCTCTTCCCCTTTATTAATCGCCTCAACAAGAGCCTCCTGGATCATTTTTTCTTTAGCGTATCGAGCCACTTCGCCTATGACTACCGACGCAGGCGCAAATACACTCTGAAATTGCTTATCATCTTTTGCAGATAATTCATTGATATTCCCATTTAATGTTTTTAACGACTCCGCCAAATCTCCAGCATTGCTGCTGATCTTTTCCGGTGCATCGGAATTAGCCAATTGGCCGAGAAGCGACCCATATTTTGAAAGCTGGTTGAGTGCACCTAAACGTGCAGCAATCGATTTCGGACTCATTACCTGTAACGAATCCATCATCTTCAATTTTATCTCCCACCCCATGCTTACCTGTCTGTCGATATAGGCATCCCGCTGTGTTTTATTGAGTTGAAGAATGTAGACTCGGGCGCTCTCCGTTACAACTGAAGAGGCATTTTGGAAATTGCTGATTGGCGTTTTGTACCCCGCAGTTGAAGCACAACCGCTCAAAGCGGCTAAAAACAGAAGCGTAACCAGGTACAAATACCTTGAAGTAATAATTTGTCGCTTCATAATCGTTCTCCCATTAGGATTAATGTGTTTGTTAACGGGATCTCTCAATAACCGCCGATATTGGTCAACCCCTACACCGCAAGAACGCGGTGATAATACAGAGTCCATTCATCCGCATTAAATGATATGCCACCCTTGAAGAATTATTAGCGCGCAGCAAACGTATTATAATGTTACTTTATAAATAAAATAATTCTTTTAACGATCAAAAACATAATCAGTGCGAACAACTCCGGGATGCAACGTCAATAAATATTACATGGTCATGAAAAAATCATTTGTGCCACCGCTTCTCTTTACTTTTGCTGCAACGTTCAGCTTTTTGGGCTTCTCCGAACCGATTAATGCCGCCCTGCAACCGGGTACGGTCAATGAATCACCGTTTAACCTTGATAAAAAAGGGATCCCGAACCCGAACAGGGAGCGAAATCAGATAGTCTGTATCAGCGATATCCACCTTGGTATGGATACCACGTATGCCGAATGCAAACACAACCGCGCCTCTCTCGTTAATTTCCTCAAACAGGTCAGATCTGCTCCAAAGGTAAAAGAGCTTGTCATTGCCGGAGACCTTCTTGATGAATGGTTCATACCCGCAAAGGTGGAAACGTTCAACAGCGGAACTCAGCGTGATTTTGTCAAAACCATAGCCAACAGCAATAAAGAGGTTATTGCGGCTTTTAACCGGATTATCGAAGAGCGAAAAGTCAAGGTCACCTACGTACCGGGCAATCACGATCTGCTGATTACGGCAGAAGATGTTCTGAGTATCCTGCCGGGAATAGCGCAGGCAAGGGACACTAAGGGTCTGGGCTCATACTCTCCCGCCGGACACCCGGAAATAGTCATCGAACACGGGCATCGGTACAATTTTTTCTGTGCACCTGACCCCTTCTCAAACCAGACCATTGCACGCGGCTCCATACTGCCTCCGGGCTATTTTTTCACCCGTATAGCGACGCAATCAGTTATAGAAGGCAAGCCTGCTCCGGGAGGCGTTTTGCCGAAGATAACTGAGGGCAAGCCGCCACTGATTTACGAATACTGGAAGCAATGGTACAGTCTCATGACCTCACTCCCGGTAAGAGAGGGTTTGAATGAGAAGATTATAACAACCAACATTGACGGCTACAAGGCAAACTATTCTATCAACGATCTCGTGCCGTTTCAATTAAAGAACGGCATTCTCGATGTCGAGTTATTCAAGGGGAGTACGGCAGATAACATATGGGCTGAAAGACAGCGGCACAACAAGGTAGCAGTTAAAATAACGGCAATGACAGCAATCAAAAGGGCAAACTATTCTGAAGAGACGGATGACCAGGCAAACATTCAATACTTTACCAATCCTCGCTCTCTTAAGCGCATTGTCGTTTTCGGGCATACTCACGACGCAAAAATCATTCCCTCCCGAAATCTCAAAGGAGAGAAAACGATTTACGCAAATTCCGGAACCTGGATTGACGGTAAAAAGGATAACGAAAGTATCCCTATCATGACGTTTGTGGTTGTAACGCCGGAGAAAAGCGGTGTTGCAACCGAAAATGTCAATCTCTACCGTTACTGGACTAACGGTGGCATAACGCGACTGGCCACAGAAGCCCTGACGAAGCTCAAAAAGTAAGCGTGTTATTTCCTGCCGACGGTTGATCGATCCATGCAGGGCTCGGCATTGGGCGGACAGTTTTTACGGCTGTTCGCCCTTTTTTCAATTCGCTGAATGTCCTCTCCCTCATTGGGGTGAGAATGCTCAAACATGCCCAGTATTTGACTGCCCGGATGCAATTTGAGGTTTTGCTATGATTTCCGGCAGCTCGAATTTACCCCCTCGTTCCACTCCCTGAGCATGGCTTCACCTACCTCTCTGAAATCCGGATAGTCCCGGATATGTCTGCGAAGATCACTCATGGTTTCAACCACAGACTCGGCAACCTCTTCAAGAATCACCATCGCCCTTGCCGCCTGTAAATCGCAGTGTAATCTGGCAAAAGCAACCAGTTTCTTCGCTACGGGAAAACGCTTGCTGCCATCCAGAGTTAGAGCCAGTGAATCACCCTTGATGTATGGTGTTGTGGAAACAATATCGTATGCCGGTGCAAAGTGTACCGGCTGGTCTGAAGCAGAATAGATCACCCCGAAATTCTTGAGATGGGCATCACCGTTTCTCACCGCCGAAGAGAGCGCGAGTGAGCGGAAATAGGCCTCCATGGCTGAGTTCCGGTGTTGTGGTGAAACAAACTGGCGAATTCGCTTTGCCAGTTTTTCATAACTTCCGTCATACTTTGCGGCTGTCCCGACACCATTGAGAGAACAGAAATCCTCAAAACCAAGATAGAGCCCCTCTTCAGTCACGTCAAAGCGTTCAACTATCAGGAACCTGTTATTGAGTGAAAGTGACATTTCAGGTACTGCAAGACCAGAATGACGGGCTGCCTTCATGCAGAAAAACTCATTGGCAGCCAGATGCGGATATGAATTTTCCTCCCACCCCTTGACGATATGGGTGGCTCCTTTGAAGGTGACCCTCAACTGATTTTGGGCTACTGTACAATCCGCTACTCATCTGATCCCTGATCAACACCTTCGGCTGCACCCCGGAGACTCCGGAAACGGAAGCAAACCGATCCAGAAGATCAGAAAGCAGATCTTCCGATCCATCGTATGCAACCAATTCAGCAACACTTTGCAACGGAACCTGATCGATCACGCCAGGGTCATTTGCAAACCGCAAGCGTCCAATCTGTGATCGGCCGACAACCTCCAGCAGCATCAACGAATCAAAGCTTTTAACCCGCTTGCGGAAAGAGAGTTCCAGAGACTCCCGCAAACGGCCCTCGGGCAGATTCATCTGAAAAACCGGATGCAAACCGTTTGTGAAGGGATAACTCTCAAGCGACCAGGGCATCGTGAGGGAAACATCCTCACCCGCCTCAATTGCTGAGCGATAGGCAAAGGTATAGTCACCCGGCTCAACCGGGTGGCGATCCAGAGAACCTACAGCGTGAGATGTAACCCATACGTTGAGCATATTACCTCTCCCTCTCTGCAACCAGTTCTCGAAGGGTCGGGCGCTGCGAAGCCTCTTGAAGGGTCAGTTCAAGCCCCAATGTCGCACATATTGCCATAACTTTTCTGATTCCAAGTTCCGGCAGCTTTCCATTTTCAAGTCTACTGAGCGTCACGCGACTCATCCCATTTGCAGATGCCACCTGAAGCTGTGATAACCCCAAAGCCTTCCGCCGTAGATGAAGTATCTCCCCTATTTCGGATAACTCACTCATATTCGTATCATATACACTACATAATAACCATTACAACAAATAATGTAGCATATACGACTCATTTGCACAAACATGAACTCCCCGCGTAACGCACGGGGAAATCAAATAACGGACGAAATACGGTGGTTACTGAGAGGAATGAATGTCGTCCCCACAGATGAGTTTTTTTGCAGGAGAGAAGGGTAAAACCGGCCATATGGCAATTGATTCTGAGAACTGTCCATGAGCCTCGATCGAAAATATTAGCCCGCAATCATTCAGCAAAATTTACATCGTACTCGCACATTCTCGGTGATAATTTATCATATTTTATCATAAATTGTCATATCACTTTTCCCCTTGCGCTTCCACATTATTATCCCTTCAACTGAAGTTGTGCCGACTGATCAATCAATGTTCAGAAGGCTTCGCAACGGCATATTATTTTGGGAGATATGGAAAAAAAAGGATGGGAAGGTGACTCAATAAATCTCTATCCAACCACGTAATAAGGAGATCCTCTTATGGCCCGTTTAATCGTATCTGCACTCTCGGAAGACACCATTGCAGCACCGGGAAACCGTCAGTCCAACTACATCGTTGTCTCAGTGACAGATGTCAATGGTGTACCCGTAACAGGACTGGCTGCAGCTAACTTCAAAACAAATCCGGTTATTGTTGGCGCAGGTGGCGCACTGGTAAATGTAACCGGCGTAAGTGCTGCAATACTTCCCGGAGTCTACCTCCTGACAGTAGTCCCGATCGGAACGCAAACATGGAAAGCCGGGGTCTACATTTTCGCTGTGGCTGTGACAAAAGGTGCTGATCAGGGCCAGGCCCTCACAAGCGTTCTCATGGATTAGAGAGACCTCTATTCAGCGGATGATTTGTTCTGCATCATCCGCTGAACGCTTTTTCAATACCAAATGCAGCTTCACCCTTCCCGTCAGCTTTAACGCAAACAACAGAGCAGAATGAATGTCATTCCCCAAGTTTGAGGAGAAGGGAATCATGATTATCCCGGATGATTCGGAAGAACTACACGGAATCAATACCATAACATAGTTGGTTTAATGAACTGGGATTGGGAATCAGATAACGCCGAGGCGTTTGAGTTCCCAGAAGCATTTTGCAGTGACGGCTACGTCAACCGATGCGTTGTGGGACTCCTGAAAATCGCAGTTGAAGAGCTTCTGATGGAGTTCGGAGAGTTTCGGCCATTTGTTGCCGTAGGAGTTTTTGATTGCACAGAAATCAACCGACTCCTGCATGGTGCAGATCTTCTTCTTCGCGGGAAGGATGTTCGGCATACCGAGCCGCAAAAACTCAGCCCCGAGAATCTTTTCGTCAAAGCTCATGTTGTGCGCCACAATCCACTCCGCCCTCTCGACCTCGCCGCAGAACTCCTCCATCACACGCTTCAGCTCCAGCCCTTCAGCCAATGCCTGCGAGGTCGTTATACCGTGAATTGCAGCCGCTTCCGGCGGGATAGAAAAACCTTCCGGCTTGACGATAAAGTTTCCTGAACCGGTTTGATTGCCGTCTCCATCAAAAGAGAGGTAAGCCAACTGCACCAACCTCGGCCAGTTGTTCAGGTCCGTCACCGGAGCTTTCCAGTTCCTTGGCAACCCGGTGGATTCCGTATCAAAGAGTAGGTACATGGGTTATTATGTTATCGGTCGTCATAATGGCCGTAAACAGAAAGAAGGTGGACTGTTACGATTGTAGAAGATTTTTGATATCTGATTTTTTGAGCACCGTAGTTTTACCCTCTTCTACCTGCTGAAGAGAGCGCTGTAAATGCTCAACAACCTTGGGATCCGAAAAATAACGGTCGGTATCGCTCATTTTACGGGC
>JAAXXL010000082.1 GCA_013334485.1 Chlorobiaceae bacterium
ATACTTTGCGAAGAAGAGCCCTATTTCGTCAAGCTGGTAAGTTATATTCATCTGAACCCAATGCGTGCCGGATTGGTACATACGCTGGAAGAACTTGATCGGTATCCGTGGAGCGGCCATAAGGCGCTCATGGGATTAGCCGAATATCCCTGGCATGAAACTGAGTATGTTTTGCAACAGTTTGGCAGTGCAGCAGGAAGAGCGAGGAAGGCCTATCTTGAGTTTATTCGGGATCAACTCCAGTTAGGTCGCCAGCCGGAGTTGACGGGGGGCGGATTGGTTCGTTCTGCTGGCGGTTGGTCTGAAGTGCTGTCGATGAGAAAACGGGGAGAGCGTCGGTTCAGCGACGAGCGGATACTGGGTAGCGGAGCGTTCGTAGAAGAGGTGCTCGGAGATGTAGGTGAAGCACAAAAAGAGATGATGCCGGTGAGGATCAGGCAGGCAGATGCCCTTGAGTTGATCGAACGTCAATGTAAAGCAAGGGGATTGTCGATCGATGCCCTGCAGGGAGGAAGTCGAAGCAGGGAGTATTCTGCGTTAAGACGGGAGCTTTCGGATACCTTCGTTATCGAACTGGGATTGTCGCATGCTGATGTTGCCAGAATGCTGGGGATTTCGAGGGCAGGCGTGAGCCAGATGTTGCGTCGCTGACGAGCAAGAGGTGTTGCGAATAAGTGCTGCTCTATGTTCTGTTACCTCTGTCACTTACGTCCTCACATCCCTACCTACATCCCTACTTTGGCTTATCGTGGAGGCCAATATTCTGATCAGGGGCGTCGGCTTTGAGAGCGGAGGTCTGGCAAGTGCGCACTCCATTCACAACGGGCTTACTCTGCGCTCGTTGAAACGCACCCCTTTTACCACAGAGAGATGGTGGCTTTCGGTTTGCTTGCCAGCCTTCAGCTCACTGATGCCTCTGCAGAAGTGTCGGAGCCGGTCTATGCTTTTTGTGAAGAGGTTGGACTCCCAACCACCCTTGCCGATATCGGTCTTGGTGATTTCGACCGTGAACGATTGATGCCTGCCGCCGAAAAAGCCTGCGCCCCCTGCGAATTCATTCACCATGAAGCGGGATGCTTTGCGCCCGAAAAAGGTCTTGATGTAATGCTTGCGGCTGATGGCATCGGAGAAGCCCGAAAAAAGAAGCAAAGCGCATAGCTGTAATCTTTCCGGTTTTGCGGATACCTTCGCGCCTTGCCTTCAAAATCAGTATTAATGTTTTTTCCTTGAGGAGAAGTGCAATCTTGTGATGCAAATGCCAAGTTTTCAATGGTCACGTGTGATTATATTGTATATTATACCAAGTACTGATGTGATATAAAGCAGACGTCCTGAAAAACCTGACGAATAACATTTTGTGCATTGCTGTACGCCTTTTTTTGTTTGATGCGTTTTAGCTGTTAAAAAGTTATTGGTTTTCATCGCGGTTATTTCAACAAAAAAGGAGGTAACAATGAATACCATTACGAAGGAAGAGGTGCGGGAGCAGACGATTACAATGCTTGAAACAGAGTGGAATACCGAACTGTTTGAGAACAAAAGTCTAAGATTGTTGCCAACGGATGGTTTAGGTAAGTGTGATAAGGATATTCGGGCTTTGGAGGGCCCCATTGAATCGAACTATTTTTCCGATTTTCATCCTGATGTTTCAGGTGATCAACTTATTGCTGCAAAAGATGTAAATGATTTGTGTGATATAATCTGGGATGCGATACCGAAAGGCAACAGGTCAGTTTGAGAACAACCGTCAATTTATAATGGAAATCATTATGAAACACAAACCTTTTTCTCTGGTTGTTTTTGCTGGTTTATTCTTTTTACTTTCCAGCTTTACTTTGCAATGTGAGGTGGCAGCAAAAACCCACGATGATCCGAATGAAGAGTTATACGAAACAGAAGCTGCTTACTATTTTCTTGGTCACTTCAGGTCTACAAAAAGGTTTTATAAAGAATTTTTTGATTCAGGGGGAACTGATAAGGATACAGCAAAAGTCGTTCTGTTGATGAAAAAGAATTTTTATCTAAAGAGAGCGACTAAGCATGATGCGCCTTGGACAGTTCAGGAGTTAGATAAAATATATCTTCAGAAAAAGGGTTCACCATTTTCTGTCAGTTTATCCGGCGATTTATCAGATCTTACACAGTATGATGATTCAGCTATAAAAACAGCAACATTCGAACTGTCAAAAGATAATTTGAATTCCGGTCGTGCTGCATGGAAAACGGAAGGACTTATCGGTTATTATTATCATGTTGACGATAATCATGGCAATGAGCGTGCATCTGTTGATTGGAAGATAGGCTTCCCTGTTGTTGCGTGGAAATTGGACAAAAAACAAGGCGTTCCATCTGATACCAATATTGATGAACTACAATTCAGTCTACCGATAAACGTGATTGTTGCACCCAAGACTCAACATTCATCACTCTGGGTATTGCAGGCAAGACCTTACTATCAAACTGATTTTGCATTTGGTTACACAATCTTTGGTGGTGAGCTTTTGGTGGAGCCCACAGGCAGGGTGCCTGGTTTACCGCTCTATGTTGGCGGATATCAGAATATATGGCCCAATTACGATGTACAGTACCAGTTGCGGATGATTCCAAAACTCGACTACAGTGTAACCAACCGTTCTGGTGCACATACCACAAGAGCTGTTGGTGATGACTGGGTTCGGGCAGGAGGCATGGCTTCTCTTTATTTGCGATTAGGCGGATCAGTTCCTGATGTTGGTGTATCTTTTGAGACATTGCAAAATGTGCAAGGCAACAGTAAAATTTTTAACCTTTTCAAAGCTGACGCTACTTTCTGGTTGAACAATAACAAAAGTGTTAGCTTGAAGGGAACATATTACAAAGGGACTACACTTGAAGCAGGCCAAAAAATTGATTCAGTGACTTTCGGTTTAGGTGTTAGGTATTGAGCGAGCTACGGACACATTAATCGCTTTTGATTGGAATTTTTAGGCCATTTTTCGGTAGGTGAAATACCTTGTTGTGCAGATTATCGCAAAAGGAGTTGTCTCTTGGGCAGTTGCGCCTCCCGTGGGCGCAATTGCCGTGATTCCGAATAATCCCTACTCTCAAAATCCTGCAAGTATTGACAGAGGTTTTCACATTACTACATTTACGGTGTGGCCCTCTCAATCGTGTTTTTCATCCCAGTGGTAGCGGTGCATTACCCGGTGCACAACCGGTGCGAGCATGATGCTCATGACGGCGATAAAGACCAGCCCGGCATAGAGCGCATAGCAACCTGCGAAGAGCTTTCCTTCTGGAGTTAATCCTTCCGTTTTTACCGGCCCCATTCCTCCAAGCAGCATTGAAGAGTTCAGAAATGCGTCGAGCATTCCCATCTGTTCGGTTGCCATGTATCCGGCGATGCCGATAAAGAGGGAGATAGCGACGATACCGAGCGCAATGGCTCCATGCATAATGATCCGGATCGCAAACCGACCTGCGGGGATGGGAGGGAGATGGTGGGGTTCGTACATGATAATTTTAAGTGGTGCCCGTTATTCTATAACCAGCTTTTCTGCAAAATATGGGAATACTGCGGTAAATGCATCGATTCTTCACTTCTCGTCACTGAATGAGCATCAAGAGGAGTCCGCAAATTGTCGTTTTCCGCTGAGGGGATTACAACTTTTGCGCATTTGGTGCTACATTACAGAACGTATTGCCACACACAATAACCTAACAGGGAGAGTGCCATGTCCATCAGCTCAAATCTACAGTTGGCTTCAGATGCCATTGAGGATGCAAAGAAGAGGTTGAACCGGGCAAAGGATGATATGGATGATGATTACGAGATCCGCCAGGCCCTGAAAATTCTTGATGAAGCGGCCACCTATATACGGACAGCTTCATCCGAACTTCCGAAATAGCCCGTAATGCTGCCTTTATGATTGATGCGCTTTTATTTGATAACGACGGGCTTTTGCTCGATACTGAATCGGTTTTTTTTGAGTTGACCCGCACGCATTTTGCCGGTTGCGGTATAGCGTTGACCGAGGAGTACTGGGCGGCGGAGTATCTTGGCAATGCCAAAAGAAGTTTCGAGATTGCCGCTGAACTTGGTATGGATCACGGCCTTGTCGGGCCGCTGATTGAGAGGCGCAACAGGGAGTACCGGGAGCTGATCGGAAAAAACATACCGGCTCGGCCGGATGTGCTTGAGACCCTTCAGGCTTTGACCGGCAGGGTAAAGCTTGCCATGGTAACGGGCAGCCCGCGTGACCAGATTTATATGATGCATCGCCAGAGCGGACTGCTTGACTTTTTTGAAGTGATTGTGACCGAGGATGAAGTGGCGAACCCGAAACCTCATCCTGAACCTTATTTGATGGCGCTTGACGCACTCGGTGTTTCTGCTGATGCGGCTCTTGCTGTTGAGGATTCGCTGCGGGGATTCGCTTCTGCCCATGCAGCAGGTCTTGGCTGTGTTGTTGTTCCGAACCGCCTGACCAGACTTCAGCGTTTTGAAAGCGCTTTAGCTGTTGAAGAGAGTATTGCCGGCGTGCTTAAACACGTTGTTTTTCGTTGTGATCAGACTGAACCATCTACCACTTATACCTTGTGATCGATATGAATACTGAGCAGCCTTTTGATTTTCAGTGTGAAGTGATTGAACAGAGTCATGACACTCCTGTTCTTGTTGATTTCTGGACAGAGGTTTGTACTCCCTGCCAGATGCTGACTCCGGTGCTTGAGAAGCTTGCCCTTGAGGGTGAGGGGCGATGGAAGCTGGTCAAACTCAATACGGATGAGTATCCTGATATTGCTTCAACCTATAATGTTCGCGGGGTCCCTGCGGTCAAGCTCTTTATCGACGGCGAGGTCTCAAGTGAGTTTTCAGGAGCTATTCCTGAACAGCGGATCCGGGAGTGGCTTAAAATAGAGCTGCCGGCTCTCTATGAGAAAGAGCTTACTCTTGCTGCTCAATTTGCTCAGCAGGGCAAACCTGCCATGGCCGTCTCCCTTCTGGAGGGAGTGCTGCACAAGGAGCCTGAAAACCTTCTGGCCAGAGCGCTACTCGTGAGGCTGAGACTTTTTGATCATCCCGAAGAGGCGCTTCGCCTGAGTGCTTCTCTTGAGAGTGAGCCTCAGTACGCCGCCCTGGCTGATAATGTACGGGTGCTCGCCCGACTCTGTTCGTTACGTGAGGATAGCCTGCCTGAAGATGGTGTGCGTGTTGACTATCTTGCGGCTATAGCTGAGCTGAAACAGCAGCATTTTGATGCAGCACTTGCCCGTTTTATTGATGTGATTGTCCAGAACCGCTACTATGATGATGATGGATCACGCAAGGCATGCATTGCCATTTTCCGCTTCCTCGGGGAGGAGGATGAGGTGACGAGGAAGTATAGGAAATTATTTGACCGCTCATTTTAGGGCGTCGTTATAAATTTGTTGCGCGATTCGATTACTTCGTTGGGCGGTGCTCGAAATCCTCGTGTACTTCCGTGTACACTCCGGTTTCTGCGCTCCGTCCGCCTCGTACTCAAACCGCTCACGACAATTTATAGCGACGCCCAATGGCGACGTTCTTGATTTATTGCGCGATTCGATTACTTCGTAGGGCGGTGCTCGAAATCCTCATGTACTCCCGTGTACATTCCGGTTTCTCTGCTCCGTCCGCCTCGTACTCAAACCGCTCACGACGATTTATAGTGACGCCCAATGGCGACGTTCTTGATTTATTGCACGATTCGATTACTTCGTTGGGCGGTGCTTGAAAGCGTCGTCGGGTAATTCTGTTAATTCACAGAGAGATGATGATGGAGAAACCGAAGACCGTTATTGGTGTTGATCTGGACGGGGTATGCGCTGATTTTTACGGCAGGATGCGCGAAATTGCTTCCGAGTGGTTTGAGTGTCCGCTGGAGGGGTTGCCGGAAGAGGTCTCCTACGGTCTCTCCGAGTGGGGTGTCAGTGGCAAGAGCCAGTATGAGAGCCTCCATCGGTTTGCCGTCACCCAGCGGGAGCTTTTTAAAACGATGCCGATGATTCCCGGAGCCCGCAAATATCTGCGCCTGCTCTCCGACGAAGGCTATCGTATCCGCATTATCACGCACAGGCTCTTTATCCACTATTTCCATGCTTCCTCGGTGCAGCAGACCGTTGAGTGGCTTGACAGCCATGGCATACCCTATTGGGATCTTTGTTTTATGAAAGAGAAGGCGCAGGTCGGGGCGGATATCTATGTCGAGGATACACCGGATAATATTTCTCTGCTCCGCGAGAAGGGGCTCTATACTATCTGTTTTGCCAACAGCACCAACCGCCATGTTCCGGGCCCGAGGGCTGAAACATGGCAGGAGGTCTATGAGCTGGTAAAGGCTTTCCGGTAGGGGAGTTTGTCAGCGCGTCAGGTAGAAGCAGGCAAACTTGAGGTAGCTGGTTTCAGGCATGGAGAGCAGTACCGGATGATCGAAAGGCTGTGAATTCTTGTAGATCATACGGAGCTGGCAGCCTGCTGCAAGAGCGGCCTGATGGATGGTCTGAAGGAAATCCTCTTCGGAGACGTGGTGACTGCATGAGGCGGTTGCAAGAAATCCTCCGTTTTTAACAAGCTGCATGCCGAGCTTGTTGAGCCTCTTGTACCCCTTGAGTGCACCGGGCAGGTTTTTGCGGCTTTTCGTGAAGCTCGGAGGGTCAAGAATGACAAGGTCAAAGGACTCTTTGGCCTCACCCATCTGCTCCAGCATATCAAAGGCATCGGCGGCAACAAGGCTGTACTCACCGAAATTGTTCAGTTTTGCATTGTGTTCGGCACGCTGCAGTGCTTCCTGGGAGGCATCAACAAGAATTGCGGATTTGGCGCCACCGTAAAGGGCGTTGAGGGCAAACCCTCCGTCGTTGGTGAAGACGTCAAGCACTTCGGCATCTTTGGCAAACTTCCTGATGACCCTGCGGTTTTCGCGCTGGTCAAGGAAGAATCCGGTTTTCTGCCCCTCAAAAACATCAACATCATAGGAGATTCCGGCATCAAAGATGGTCTGTTTTGTTGCCTTGCGATTACCCATTACAACATCCTTGTAGAGTGGAACGCCTTCGAGTTCCCTGAGGATCGATTCGTTGCGTACCACGATAACTTCAGGTTTGAACAGCTCCTGCAACGCTTCGGTAATGAGTGGCAGATGCAAATCCATACCGGCAGAAAATGCCTGGATCACGATTGCCTGGTTGAAGCGGTCTACAATAAGTCCCGGCAGACCGTCCGATTCGCCATGTACAAGGCGGTAGGCGTTGGTCTCTTCAGGTGTGTAGGTTTTTTCACGGAGCTTGAGTGCTTCAAGGAATCGTTTAAGGAAAAAATTCTTGTCGGGCTCTTCATCCTTGCGGCTGAGGAGACGAAATGCGATCAGGGAGTGCGGGTTGTAAAAACCGGTACCCATGAATTTTTTGTCGTGGGTGAAGAGTTGTACGGTTTCACCGGCGGCGATATCACGGGGAACATTGGCAAGTTCATTGCTGAAGACCCAGAGATGGCCTTTCTGGATGCGGTGGTGTTCTTTCGGTTTCAGGTATAGAGCGTGCATAGGTCTGAAAATGGGTAGTGGTTTTGATAGTGCTGCATTGTACATTACTATGAAAATTGAATATCAATGCAACGGTATCGGTTGCCCGATACATGAAATATTGATT
>JAAXXL010000126.1 GCA_013334485.1 Chlorobiaceae bacterium
CCAGAAAATATGCCATGATGACCAAGAAGTTTCTCTCAGGCGATGGCGGAGCAGTCACGGCTGTTGAGGTTTCAGAGGTAGAGTGGGTAAAGCAGGATGGCCGGTTTGTGCCTCTGCCGGTTGCAGAAACAGAGCAGATTATTCCCGCAGAGCTGGTTCTGCTTGCCATGGGCTTTATCGGACCCGAAGAGCACCTGCTCCAGCAGCTTCAGGTTTCGAGGGATGAGCGTTCCAACATCAAGGCGAATGAAAAAACCTGGCTTACCAACCGCGAAGGGATTTTTGCAGCAGGTGATGCCCGTCGTGGTCAGAGTCTGGTAGTCTGGGCGATCTATGAAGGCCGCTCTGCTGCACGTGAATGTGATCGTTATCTGATGGGTACCACAAGTTTGCCGTAAACGATTGAGAACCATCGGGTGTTATAGCTTAACTGAACAATGTATTAACCTCCCCGGCATATGGAACAGCAAAAACTCAGGGATCTGCTTGAAACCCTTCACAGGGAGCTTGAAAGCGTTGACTCTGTTGATGAAACAACACTGAACGTGCTCTCGAATCTCAGGGAGGATATAGCAAAGCTTGTTGATGAAGAGGGAGCAATCCATGAGTCTGAATCCCGTCTTGAGCGAATGAATGAGGCTGTCGGTCATTTCGAGGCTGACCATCCTCAATTGAGTATGACTATTCAGTACGTACTCGACAGTCTGGCCCGAATGGGCTTTTAAAGAACATCCTTATTAATATTTGAAGGGCGCAACTATTTCATGACCAGAGAAAAAGAACCGGCAAAAGGCAGAACCAGAGGCGGAAATGGTAACGGTGAAGTTTTATGTTCATTCTGTGGAAGGAGTGCGCTTGAGGCAAACAGTATGGTTGCCGGACCGAAAGCCTTTATTTGCGATCGCTGTATCAAGACATCCTATGAGATTCTTCGCAAGGAGCTGAGTGCCATTCAGCAGCCTGAACGGGTAGCGGAACAGCCGTTTCAGCCCCGTCTGGTTAGCCCGAAAGCGATCATGGACTCTCTTGACAAATACGTTGTAGGTCAGGAAATAGCCAAGAAGTCGCTCTCTGTTGCGGTCTATAACCACTACAAGCGGATCGAGTCACAGGAGTGGATGCATGATGATGACGATGAGGTTGTCATCGAGAAAAGCAACATCCTGCTCATAGGCCCGACCGGTACAGGGAAAACACTTCTTGCCCAGACACTGGCAAACATGCTTGAAGTTCCCTTTTCAATTGTCGATGCCACCTCGCTTACCGAAGCGGGATATGTCGGTGATGATGTTGAAACCATCCTTGCCCGCCTGCTTCATGCCTCGGATTTCAATCTTGAACGGGCAGAGCGGGGCATTATCTACGTTGATGAAATTGATAAAATAGCCCGCAAGTCGGCCAATGTTTCCATCACCCGTGACGTCTCGGGTGAAGGTGTTCAGCAGGCGCTTCTGAAGATTCTTGAGGGTGCAGTTGTCGGGGTTCCTCCAAAAGGGGGTCGCAAGCATCCTGAACAGCAGTTGATCAATATCAACACCAAGAATATTCTCTTTATCTGCGGCGGCGCGTTTGAGGGGCTTGACCGGCTTATTGCCAAAAGGGTTTCAAAGTCCTCAATGGGCTTCGGCTCCAAGGTCAAGAGCAAACAGACCGGTTACGATCCTGAAATTCTGCGATATGTTACCCAGGACGATCTCCACGAGTATGGCCTTATCCCGGAATTTATCGGTCGTCTGCCGGTGATCTCCACCCTTGACCTGCTGGATGAGAGTGCCTTGCGCAATATTCTTGTCGAGCCTAAAAATGCCATTGTCAAGCAGTACAAAAAGCTCTTTGAGATGGATGGCGTAGAGCTTGAGTTTACCGATGAGGCGCTTGACAAGGTGGTTTCCATCGCAATCGAGAGGGGAACAGGAGCCCGGGCCCTGCGGTCAGTGCTTGAAAATGTCATGATCGATATCATGTTCGAACTTCCTTCGATGAAAAATACCCACAAATGTGTTATCACGGCAGATACCATCGAGAACAAGGGTAATCCGGACTATTTTTCAGGAGAGAGAAAAGAGAAAAAAATCGCCTGAAATGAGAGAATGGGCTTTCATTCCCTTTGCAATTGATGAATGAAAGCCTATATTTACACCCTTTCAAAGAGGACGATTAGCTCAGTTGGTTAGAGCGCTACATTGTCACTGTAGAGGTCAGAAGT
>JAAXXL010000023.1 GCA_013334485.1 Chlorobiaceae bacterium
GAAAAAATAATGAGTTATTTTTCAGACTCAAGGAATTAGTCAAAGTTGGCAGAAGTCAGGACAATATCGGTTTTCGAGTAGTTCGTTCCAATCATGCCTTTTTCAATGCGCGTAAACGCCCATTATGATGCCGTTATTTCAAGGAATAACGGACAGTTTTTTGGGCATGACATCCGGCTTTTTCTCCTGAGGCTTGTTTCCGGTTACCTGCCGGGGCATGCACAAACAGAACAGATAAGGCAGGCTGCTTGAGTAAGTAATTGAAAAAGCTGTCTGCTTTTTTTCTTATACAGCATGAAACGCAGCAAAAACCTCTTTGACGGCATTATTTCTTTTGAAAATATGCTATCAGCCGCCCACAAAGCGGCAAAAGGGAAGCGTGAAAACCTGTCGGTGCTATGTTTTTTTGCTCATTTTGAAGAAAATCTCTGGGAAATTATTGCTGAGCTCAAGAATAAAACATATCAGCCCGGTTCATATAAAACCTTCAGCATCTATAAGCCAAAGCCCCGGCAGATCAGTGCGGCACCATTCAGGGACCGGGTTGTACATCATGCCTTGATCGCTTTTGTCGGGCCTATTCTTGAACGTACCTTTATTTTTGATACCTATGCCAACAGAACAGCCAAGGGGACTCACAAGGCAATAGAGCGCTACCAGCACTTCCTGAAAAAATATCAGTACGTTCTGATGTTTGATATCAGAAAATATTTTCCGTCGATTGATCACAACATCCTCAAAACTTTATTGCGGAGAAAAATATCGTGTGCTGATACGCTGTGGCTGATTGACCTGATTATTGACAACAGTAACGCGCAAGCGGAGCATAGTCACTATTTCCCGGGAGATACTCTTTTTACTCCCTATGAAAGAAGGCGCGGGTTGCCTATCGGTAACCTCACCAGCCAGTGGTTTGCCAACTACTATCTGAGCTTCCTTGATCACTATATCAAAGAGCAACTGCGATGCAGAGGGTATGTTCGATACGTTGATGACGGGGTATTGTTTTCCAATGAAAAATTTCAGTTATGGGCATGGAAAGAGGCAATCGAAGAGTTTTTGCAACAATACCGGTTGATACTCAATCCTCAAAGAACGGAACTCTATCCATCAACTGAGGGCAAGTGTTTTCTTGGCCAAAAAGTCTGGCGAACACATCGGATACTTCCGGCAGAGAACGTCAGGCGTGCTAAAAAAAGGATTCGTTGCTCCTTGCTTGCAGATCCGGAAACCGTCAGGCAACCTCTTTCAGGCTGGGTTGGTCATGCCCGGCAGGCTGACACCCGCAATCTTTTGCACTCGCTTGGTTTATTGCCGGAAAGTAGGTGTTAAAATCATTAACAAATCATCGAGCAGCGCTATGCGATCTCAAAGCATCACCTTGAAGGCCCGGATTTTTTGGCTTGTTCTGCTTCTCATTGCAGCCATTCCCGATATCGTTATTGCGAAAGTTGAGGCTGCAAAGTCGCCGGAACCTTCGGTTAATGCGGTGTCAAGGGTAGTCAATAATGGAAAATCGAATACTCAGGATTCGTTAACGGTGAATAGTGCAGGACAAAAAGCACAAGGAGACAGGAATCCTCACTTCTTTTGGGGGAGTCTGTCCTTGAGAGAGATTGTGGAATTAATTGCTGTAGCCGTCACCTTATTTATAGCGGTGATCGGCTGGGTGCTCTATTTTCACACGCGAAAAAAGATTCCGGAGGACGCAGAACAAATAAGAAGAGCGCAGTTGAATGCAGAAAATCAAAATAAAAAGGCAAGCAAAGATGAAGAGAACAAGACAGATTACGACTGTTATCAGGCAACATTGAAAGCGGAAATGGGATACATTCGTATGCTTGGTATCCCTGGAGTCAAGAATATTCAGGTCAATCTGAACAAGGATACTTTTGTTCCTTTGCGACTATGCGAACGGCAGGGTGGAGAAGACCTTTTCAGAAATCAGGATTTTTCTCGGACTGAAACCATCATGTATCCTGATCAAGTTATGAAACGGGCGTTTAAAAAGCATAGGATGCTGCTTGTTATCGGTGATCCCGGTGCGGGAAAAACAACGCTGCTCAAGTATTATATATTGTGCTGCCTTAGCAAAGATTACTATAAAACTCTTGGCTTTTCCGGTACGGTCAACGTCTTTTATCTCCCGCTGCGAGAACTGATTTTACAGGAAAATGGCCATTATGATTCACTCCCGGCAAGTCTTTCTCTATGGAGTGCAAATCATCATCAGACTATCAAGGAGGCTGTTTTCAACGAGTGGCTGCAAAGTGGAACTTCTCTTGTGTTGCTGGATGGCCTTGATGAAGTCAGCAACACACAAGAGAGAATTGAAGTATGCAAATGGATTGATAACGCTTGGAGTGGCTTTAATAGATCATATTTTGTGGTAACATCACGCGCAACAGGGTACAGAAAAGATGAGGGTGTTGAGCTTGCAGCAGACAATGTGCGAGCTGATGTACAGGATTTTATTCCGGAACAGCAGGAACGATTTTTAGCCAACTGGTTCACTGCTGCGTTTTTGAAAGATCCCTGCGATGAGGGTGTCAGCGAGGTAGAGTTTCAGCGGTTGCAAAAAGAACGGGCTGCTCAACGAACCGAAACAATTATCCACCACCTGAACGAAGAAAAGAACAAGGGGTTAAGACAGCTTGCGGCAGTACCCATGATCTTGCAAATAATGGCAATTTTGTGGAAAGATCAGGATTATATGCCTGAAAGTCGAGTGAAACTTTATGATGCGGCGCTTGACTACCTTCTGGAACTCAGGGATAAACGTAGAAAAATCAGGAATAATCGTGGATATATTTCAGCAGCACTTTCTCGTACAGTGCTTGCTCCGGTATCATTCTGGATGCAGGAAGAGCTGAAAACGGATGAGGTAGACAGAGCTGAAATGCATGTGGCAATGCAGAAATTGCTTGATAATCTTGATAATCCGCCATCTGCCGAAGAGTTTTGTGATTATCTGGTAAAACGTGCCGGTTTACTGATGGAGTATGGAACTACATCATATGTATTCAGGCATAAATCTTTCAGGGAATATCTTGCAAGTGTTGAACTTATAAAAAAAGTACTTCGAACGACAGGCTATCTCGATACTCTGATTTCCGGATTTGGAGAAGATTGGTGGGAAGAGCCGATTAAATTTTTCATTGCTCAATCCGATGCCGAGACATTTAATCTTTTCATGGAAAAGTTCTTTGACCTTCCGAAGAGTGAATTATTAACACCCAAGCAACTGTTTTTGCTGCTTATCCTGATTGAGGAAGCGCCACTTAAAAAAAATGACGCTCTAAGCAAAAAGCTGCTCGATCCTGCTACTACAGTCGAGCGTCAGCGGCTGATTCTCGATTGTCTGAAAGCTGTCGGGAAAAGTTCAGCACTTGAGGCAATTGAGCAATTTAAAAGTCTGGGGTTAGCAAAGAACAAGGATGTTGCAGACAAGGCTGAAGAGGTTATGTTTTTACTACTATCCGGTGTGGAGAATATCCCTGTTGAGCTTGATGCCTCACGAGTCCCGACTGCGCCTACGATTATCACTTTGAAAAATCGCCAAGTATCGTTCCGCAATCCAAATGAACATAACGCTGAGTATATTCTGATTCAGGGTGGAAGCTATCGCTGTTCGGTGACAAAAAAGAGAGAGAAGGTTGCTGATACCTATGTTGCCAAATATCCGATAACCAACAGGCGTTACCGCTCATTTATTGCTTCTTTGAAATCAGCAGATCAGGCCAATACTGATAATATTTTTAGCATCAAACTTTCCGAGCTTGCCGGTACTATTCCGGGCTTCCGTACCTATCTTGATGAAGAACCGCTCTTATCAAAAAGGTTTCTTTCCTTTTACGATGAAGATCGAAAATTCGGTGGGGATGATCAACCGGTGGTTGGAGTGAGCTGGTATGCTGCCCGAGCCTACTGCCTCTGGCTTTCGCTGCTTGAAGGTAATCCAAAGCTTTACACACTGCCGACAGACAAGGAGTGGGAGTTTGCCGCAGCAGGTAAAGAGGGGCGTAAATATCCCTGGAGTAAAGAGAAGGGAGAGCCAACGTCAAAGCTGGCGAATTATGGGGAAAATGTTGGCGCAACTACTCCCGTCGGGAGCTACCCTGAAGGAGCAACACCGGAAGGAGTGTATGATATGGCCGGTAATGTGTGGGAGTGGATGGATAATTTATATGACGAAAAGAAAGAGTACCGTTCTTTGCGCGGGGGTTCGTGGAGCAGTAAACCTGAAAATCTGCGCTGTTCGGTCCGGAGCTACTACTATCCCGTCAACTGGTTCAACGATCTCGGTTTTCGAGTAGTTCGTTCCAGTCCTCTTTCCTCTTCCTGATTTTCTGATCATCTGTTCTCTGGAACTCTGAAAAGGAAGTTATTTTCACGGAATGGTCGCCGAAGGCGGCCTGGATTTTGTTTTGCAGATGTCGGGAAGTTTTTTTACCTGGCAAACAATGTTCTTACTGCAAAAGAGAGTCGTTTGCGAACTTTTACTAAAAATAAAATTGTTTACTATACAAGAGTTAAGGTTCTTAAGCGAAAATTTTTGAGTTAACATTTTGCAGGAGGGCGCAATTATCATGCAACTCCATTTAAGTGATGAAAAAACCAAAGAACTTCTTTCGGAAGTTGTAGTAGATCTTTTAAAGACGAAAAAAAGCCTTTTCTATGACATTGTAATAGAGGCTTTGGAGGATGTTGGTCTGGCAAATGCTATTGCCGAAGGGAGAAAAAGTGAATTTGTCTCAGAGGATGAAATTTTTTCTATTCTTGATGGCAATGCAAGGTGAAAGTTGTTTTTGAACATGGATTTGCAAAGGAGCTTCAAAAGCTGCGGGATAACAGGTTGTTGGCAAAAATCAGGGAAATTATTCTTGAGTGCAAGGAAGCTGACAGCTTGACCGAAATCAGAAATCTGAAAAAGCTTCAAGGTTACGATACCTTTTATCGTATTCGTGTGGGGGATTACCGCATAGGGATTGAGTTTTCTGCGAATGAACTTGTTTTTACCCGCATTTTGCACAGGAAAGAGATTTATAAATATTTTCCGTGACTACTCCCATGGGACATAGATAAAAATCCTTTTCATCACCACGGTCAATCCACGCCATAACCTTTGGTGAGGGGAGCGGTTTGAGCAGTTCAGATATCACACAGGTATCCAAAAGGTATTTCACAGTAGCACCTCACTCCTGACAGTATCTTTTGAGCGCTGGAGGTCAATTCCAGCTTCCCTGAGAGGCGAATTATGAAAAAAGCCTGAAAGAGGTTCAGTTGGTTTGGCGGCATTCACCGATCTGTTGTATTCGTCAAATGAGAGTACAACAGCAGCAGGTGTGCCGTGCAGGGTAATGGTTTGTGGCCCGTCATGAAGCGCGTTTCTGACAACTTCGCTCAAATGATTTTTGGCCTGTTGCAGTTGCCATGTTTTCATCTGTTTCTCTCCAATAATAACATTGGCTATATTCTGGCTATCGATAGCCAGAATATAGCCAACAACAGGCTCGTTTTCAAATTCGTTTCCAGGGACCTCTTCGTGAGAGTAAATGTTATTGCATTATTTTACAAATCACCTCTTTTTGTTATTATATGAGTGGTTGTTCATATAAGGGAGCCTCTATTTATTGTCGTGAGAAGCCCGAGGACAAGGCGGATGGAGCACAGAAACCGGAGTGTACACGTAGTACATGAGGATTTCGAGCACCACCCAACGCAGTAATCGGGTTTCGGAATAAATAAATAGAGGTGCCCATAATAGAGTCAAAAATATGCAGGAACATCGAGCTGAAGGTTGTCAGGAGGAGTGTTTTCATCCGGATGTGGTGGAGCGTCTTCGCACAGAGATGCCGGGGGAGCCGCTGCAGGAGGAGCTTGCACAGCTTTTCAAGGTGCTTGGCGATCACACTCGGATCCGCATCCTCAATGCGCTTTGCCTCTCGGAGCTCTGCGTTTGTGATCTTACCGCGCTGCTTGGTATGAATCAGTCGGCAGTTTCGCATCAGTTGAGGGTGCTGAGGGATGCCAAGCTGGTGAAGTCGCGCAAGCTGGGCAAGAATGTGCTCTATACTCTTGACGACAGCCATGTTTCAACGCTTATACAGACTGGTTCCGAACACATCAAGGAAGGGAAGTGATCAGGCTCTTTTTTTTTTGCTTTAAATATGAACATATAATCATGTGAGAATATGTTGTTGTTAAACAGGTTGTACCGTTATGAATGAAATTATTTCTGTTCTCTCCAGAGTGCTTCTCGCCTCGTGGAGTGTCCTGGTGGATTCAGCTCCCTTTGTGTTGCTCGGCTTTTTTATTGCCGGAGTGCTCAAGGCTTTTGTTCCCGACAATTTTATTGCGACCCATCTTGGGGGCGGAGGCGTCTCAAGCATATTCAAGGCTGCGGTATTCGGTATTCCCATTCCCCTGTGCAGTTGCGGAGTGCTTCCGGCAGCAGCAGGCTTGAAGAAACAGGGATCCGGGAAGGGGCCTGTTGCAGCTTTTCTTATTTCGACGCCGGAAACCGGGGTGGATTCCATTGCGGTCTCCTGGGCGCTACTCGATCCGCTGATGACGGTTATTCGCCCTGTTGTTGCCCTTTTTATGGCTGTTGCAACCGGTATTGCGGTTTCATTTTCCGAAAAGCATTCCGCCAAAACTGACGATTCTCCTGCCGCCGAACAGTTTGAGGAAAAAGCCTGCGCATCCTCATGCTGCTGCGGTCATAAACAGCAGGAAAAACTGACGGCTGCCGGAAAATTCAGGGAGGGTATGAGCTTTGCCTTTGGCGATCTGTTGAAAGATGTCGGGCTCTGGCTTTTGATCGGTATTCTGCTTTCAGGAATGATCTCTGTTTTTGTTTCAACGGAGATGGTAAGCCGATATTTGTCGAATGAATATCTTTCGATGCTCGTGATGTTTATCGTTTCTGTGCCTCTCTACGTCTGTGCCACAGCTTCGACCCCGATTGTTGCGGCACTTGCCCTGAAGGGTATATCACCGGGAGCAGCGATGGTGTTTCTCCTGGCAGGCCCGGCAACAAATGCAGCATCACTTCCGGTGATATTCAGAATACTTGGCAGAAAATCTGCTCTCATCTATCTCGTGAGCATTGTCATCATCTCTCTCATTGGGGGTGTACTTGTTAATGACCTCTATGGCTATCTCGGCTACGATATCACGCATTGGGTCAGCAAAGAGTCTCACGAGGAGGCTGGCATTGTTTCCTCTGCTGCATCGGTTCTGCTTGTCATACTGATTGTAAAGTCATTGTTACCCGAAAAACGCATTCGCAATCCCCATTAAGAGTGTAATTCAGCATGTTTACGCTATATTGAGGATGCGTTTATGTTTATGGATATGATAATTTTTATGATTCAGCCTATGAGTATTTTGTTCCGTTCAGTTGCAAGGATAGTGCTTCCTGCCGTTTTTGTTATCTCTTTTTCTACTTCCGCTTTTGCCATTGATGGTTCCCTGAATGAAAATGATGCAGAGATGCTTCAGGCTTCGCGTGGAGCAGGGCGGAGTTCACGGGTATCGCTTTCGGATGACGAAGCTCAGTTGTACCGCCTGATTATGGATTACCGCCGGAGTGAGGGGAAACCTGCGATTCCTGTTTCACCAAACCTTTCGCGTGTTGCCAGGCTGCATGTGCGTGACCTTGAGGCACATCCCCCTTCGGGCTCCTGCAATCTGCACAGTTGGTCGGAATATGGGCCATGGAAGCCGGTCTGTTACAGTGGCGGAGAGAGCGTGCAGCGGATGTGGAGTAAACCGAGGGAGCTGACCTCCTATTCCGGAAATGGTTATGAAGTTGCTGCCTACACGAGCAGCGGCAGGATGTTTCCCGATCATGCGTTGTCGCTCTGGGAAGGATCGTCAGCGCATGATGCGGTAATCACCAACTCCGGAAAGTGGGATCGGCTTCAGTGGAATGCGGTCGGGGTTGCCATCTCCGGCTCATATGCCGTTGTCTGGTTCGGAGAGGAGTCCGACAGATCGGGCAGGTAAGTGGAGTCACTTCAGTTTTTTTGCCTTCAGGCGCAGTGAGTTGCTCACAACCGAGACGCTGCTGCCAGCCATGGCAAGCCCTGAAAATACCGGGTTGAGAAAGATGCCCCAGAAGGGGTAGAGCGCACCGGCGGCAAGCGGAATACCGATGATGTTGTAGATAAAGGCCCAGAAGAGGTTCTGGCGGATAACCCTCATGGTTGCGCGCGAGAGGGTTATAGCCTGCGCAACCTTGTTGATATCCCCCTTAAGCAGGGTTATACCGGCTGACTCTATGGCAATATCGGTTCCCGTGGCCATGGCAATGCCAACATCTGCCTGTGCAAGGGCCGGAGCATCATTGATGCCGTCACCAGCCATGGCAACCTTTCTCCCTTCAGCCTGAAGCGCCCTGATTTTTGCCGCCTTTTCTGTTGGGAGCACCTCGGCAATCACCTCCAGAATACCGACCTGACCAGCCATGTAGTTTGCCGCAGCACGGTTGTCGCCAGTCAGCATGATGACCTTCAACCCCTTTTTATGCAGTGCCGATACGGCGGCCTTTGCCTCTGTTTTTACGGTGTCACTGAGGGCAATCAGCCCTTTGCAGATACCGTTCGCTTCAATAATAACGACGGTCTTTCCCTGTTGCTGAAGTCGTTTAACCTCCGCTATTCTGCTTTCAGTTTCAAGAGGCTTGCGGATGGTAACCGGCACTCCGGAAATAAGGGCCGAGACACCCATTCCCTCAAGCGCGTTAAAATTCTCAATGTCGCTGAGTGTGAGCTTCAGACTCTTTGCCTCGTCAAGAATAGCCTCAGCCAGAGGGTGCTCGGAGCGATTTTCAACACTGGCAGCGATTTGCAGCAGCGACTCTGGTGTTGACTCTTCAGAGAGCGGTGTGATATCTGTGACTTTCGGGCTGCCGGTGGTAATGGTACCGGTTTTGTCAAACACAACAGTATCGACCGAACTGAGTTTTTCAAGACTTTGGGCGTTGCGGATAAGGATGCCGTACTCAGCCCCTTTGCCGATTCCGACGATGATTGCTGTCGGGGTTGCCAGCCCGAGCGCACAGGGGCAGGCGATCACCAGTATTCCGACAAGGCCGGAAATGGCGTAGGAGAGGGCGACTGAAAAACCGAGGTATGATGAGCCCACAGTGATCCAGATCAGGAAGGTTGCAGCCGCAATAATGAGCACTGCGGGCACAAAGACCCCTGCAATTTTATCGGCTATATCCTGAATGGGCGCTTTTGAACCCTGCGCCTCTTCAACCATCCTGATGATACGGGCGAGGACTGTGTCGGAGCCGACATTTGATGCCCTGAAGGTGAATGCCCCCTGTTTGTTGAAGGTGCCGCCGATTACAGGATCCCCGGCCTTTTTATCAACAGGAACGGACTCTCCGGTCACCATCGATTCATCAATTGCGGAGAAGCCTGCAATGATGATGCCGTCAACCGGGAGTATTGCTCCGGGCTTGATAATAACCGTGTCGCCTCTTTTGACCTCTTCTGCCGGAATCTCGATCTCTTTTCCCTCTCTCTCGACGAGGGCGGTTTTGGCCTGCAGGCCGATCAGCTTTTCAATAGCTTCACCGGTTTTCATCCTTGAGCGAGCCTCAAGGTATTTGCCGAGCAGAACAAAACCGATTACGACAATGGTAACGTCGAAGTAGGTGTAGTCCGGCACGCGCAGCAGCTCCCGAAGAGAGGGGATAAGCGTGATAAGCGCACTGTAAACGTATGCCGTGAGCGTGCCGATGCCGATGAGGGTGTCCATGCTTGCAGCACCGCTTCGTAAAAACATGACAATACCGTGAAGGAATGGCGCGCCGATCCGGAATACAAACCAGGTGGCCAGAACCATGGAGATGATGTTGAACAGCTCCATCGGTATCGGCAGGTTTGGCAGAGTGTCAATAAACCTTGAGCCGATATCCCACATCATGAGTATAAAGACAAGCAGGGCTATCGGCAGGGCAAACTGCACCTTTGCTTTTTGTTCAAGAAGCTCGTGCAGCTTCTCCTCCTTGAGGCGGATGGCTCCTGAAGCTGCGTTTTTCAGCGGTTCGCTTGCGCTTGCTGCTCCCTGTTCGTCAGCAATGGCGTAGCCGTACTTGCTGACGGCTTCGTTCAGTGCTTCAAGTGGAAGGCTTTCATGGTCGAATGCAATGGTAACCTTCTCTGTAGCAAGATTGACATGGGCCTGGGTTATACCCTCAACCTTGGAGAGCTTTTTTGTGATGATTGCTGCACAGCTTGCGCAGTGCATCCCTTTCACGTTGTATGTACCTGTCGTCGTCATAGGTAGGGATTTGTATCAATAACGTTATACCACACTTTTCTCCACTCCCTGAGCATACCAAGCCCGCCCTTAAGAAAGAGCTCCACTGCATCGGCATTGTCGAGCACTTCGCTCCGGCTCGACTTCAGGCGAATTTCCCTGGTCATCCGGACTCCGTTTTCATGATGAGCTATCAGCGCATTAAGAAAGCGCAGATCAAGTTTGTCGTCGCTGCTGCCGAGGTTTGCTACCTGGGGGTCCCTGACTCTTCTCAGGTCGCCATACCACTCCTTTTTCCATTTGTAGAGCTCGGCAATGGCCACAGGCTCGTTTTTGAGGATCTCCCGGCTCAGTGTTTTGATTTCAGTACGTTTGCTTATGGCTGCCTTTTCGGCAAGCAGCATTGCTCCCCGGTGGTGGGCAATCATGCCGTCAAGATAACGCAGGTCAACCCATTTGTCCGGTTGGCCCAGATCCATGCTGTTTTTGTCATACATGGAAAGAGAGTACTGCGGAGTGAGCCAGTATCCTGCACCGATGCCGATTATCGCCGTGACAATAGAGAGTGCCACAGCCAGGGAGAGAGAGATGTTTTTCATTGTTTTTTCATGGAAAAGATTGAAGTCATTACTTGACATTGATAACGCCCCTTGGCACTCCCATGGCGCAGGTGATTTTATAGCTGCCCGGTTTTTTTGCTGTGAACTCCATAATAACCGGTTTTCCCTTAACCAGTGACTGTGGTTTCTCGTAGAGACCGGGAATCATGATAGTGCTCATGCATCCGGTGCCAGTATCGCGAGAGTCAACAACCATTCGTACTTTCTGGCCTGTTTTGACCTGGAAGGTTGAGGGAGTAATATCCTCTGCATTGGTATAGATGGTTTTGACAAGTGCAGCATTGCCCTCAGCGGCAGTTTGTTCTCTCTGGTTTGTTACAGCGGCAACGGCAACGCTCTCTGATGTTCCGGCTCCGGAACTTCCCGCCAGGGAGAACCGGCCGGTGAGATCGAAGCGGTCATTCATGTTATAGAGCGAAAAGAGGATGATAAGCATTCCGGCAGTTTTCATATAGAGTCTGGATGTTTGGGGGTTGCTTCCGAGTTTTGTGCTTGAAAAACCGATGATGAAGAGCGGGAGTGTTGTGCCGAGTACAAAAAAAAGCATGATGAGCATTCCCGCCGATGCAGAGCCGGAGAGTATTGCTGCACCTTCCGCTGCCATGGTAAAACCGCATGGTACAAGTATGGTCATGACTCCGGCACCTGCGGCCTGCAGTGGAGAAGCGTTTCTTTTTCCGGATAGTGATGAGGGGCGACCTGCTTTTTTCGGCAGTGCAATGCTGAAGCGGTTAAAGAAGGTGATGCCGAGCATCTGCAGCGCCGGAATGATCATAAACAGTGAAATGGTTACGATCATAAATGATGTAAAAGCCGGGGAGAGACGGATGGTTTCGCCAACAAGCCCGAGCAGGGCACCGAAGAGTGCATAGGTTGCAATACGCCCGATATTGAAAAACAGATGGGGTTCCATTTTGTGAAGGAGTGATGCATCTTCCTTGTATCTGCTCATCCATTGCGATGAGAGTGAGAGAAGCACTCCGCTGACAAGTGCGGCGCAGCTTGAAAGTCCGGCAAGGAGCCCGAAAAGAAAGAGTGTGCCGAGGGAGCTTGCACTGTCAATTGCCGGGATGCTGTGCAGGCCTGAATAGGAGAGTGTTGAAACAAATCCCGTCACGATGAGAGCTATAGCAGCGGCTTTCAGCAGATCATCAACACTGTTTTTTTGTGCGGGAGTGTCAGAAAAGGTATAGGCCGCATTTGAAAAGAGAGCGTTCAGCTCCCGGACTGATATGTCGTCGCCGATGTAGCTTACACTTACCGTTCCTTTCGCCATCGACGCTTCGGCCTCACTCACTTTTCCTGACTCAAGCAGTGTCTCTTCAATAATCTCTTTACACGCCGGGCAGTACATGTCTTTGACTGTATAGGTGTGGTGTTTTATAATCATGACCAAGGTTTCTGAATTTATATGTAGTACCCGTAATGATTGTTTAAAGGTTTCATGGTCGGTTTCATTGTCGGGTACCTTCAACTGCATATAGAATAACAGATATCGTGCCAAACCCGGAGAGGCCTGTTTTTTGCGGGAAGGCGTTTTGTGTAACGTTAAAGGCATGGAGAATATTCTACACTTCGGGTTGAATATTCTCCATGTGACTGACGGGAAGGGAGGTCGAAACTGAAGGGTTGAACGCCCCGGAATTTTGAATCCAGCTATTTCCCTGGCTGTTCTATACCATACTTTTCAATCCGGTAGATTAGGGTGTGGCGGGGAATTCTGAGAAATCGGGCGGCGGCGGTCTGGTTCCATGCGTTGCGTTCGAGTGCCTCAACCACAATTTCTCTCTCCAGTTGCTCAAGCGAGTATCCCTCTTGCGGCAGCCGGATGATGGTGCTTTCCTTTTTTTTCTCCTTGCGGAATTTGGCGGGCAGTTCATCCACGGTTATGGTGTCGCTGTTTCGCATGATCAGGAGGCGCTCGACGGTGTTTTCAAGCTCCCGCACATTTCCCGGCCAGTTGTACATCTTCAGCAATTCAAGCGTGCCCTTTTCAAAGGAGACCGCTTCTCCTCCATGTTTTGAAGTGAAATAGCGGACAAGAAGCTGAATATCCTCCCTGCGTTCGCGCAGAGGCGGGAGATGGAGAGGGATGACGGCGAGCCGGTAGTAGAGATCTTCACGGAAGGTACCTTCCTCCATAGCCCGGTCGATATCAAGGTTGGTGGCTGATATGACCCGGACGTCAAGTTTTTCAACCTTTGTGCCCCCAACCGGTTCAACCTCTTTTTCCTGCAGTGCCCTGAGGAGTTTCGGTTGCAGTTCAAGCGCGAGTTCGCCAACCTCGTCAAGGAAGATGGTTCCGCCGTTGGCAAGCTGGAATTTTCCGGCTTTATCCTTTATCGCTCCGGTAAATGCGCCTCTCGTATGGCCGAAAAGCTCACTCTCAAGGAGGTCACGGGGAATGGCGGCACAGTTTATGGCAATAAAAGGCCCGTCACAGCGTGAACTGGCGGCATGCAGGGAGCGGGCGACCAGTTCTTTGCCCGTTCCGGATTCACCGGTTATGAGAACTGAAGCCTCAGTGTCGGCTACCTTGCGGATCACCGCAAAGAGATTTTCCATCTCTTTTGAAGAACCGATAATGGTACGGAAATCTGCTCTGTCGGAGAGTACCAGTTTGAGTCGCTTGTTCTCCTCCGCCAGACCGGAGAACTGCAATGCTTTTTTGACCGTAAGGCGGAGCGCATCGCGGTTGAAGGGTTTGGTGATATAGTCATAGGCTCCAGCCTTCATTGCTTCGACGGCGGCATCCACACTGCCGAAGGCGGTTATGATAATCACCAGCGTTTCCGGAGAGCGTTCCCGGACGCTTTTGAGCACCTTCATGCCATCCATTCCGGTCATTTTCATGTCGGTGATGACCAGGTCCGGCCCGAAGGGTTCAAGGCGCATCAGACCCTCCTCTCCCGAGGTGGCGGTCTCGACCTCATACCCCTCTTCCTGCAGGTTATATTCAAGGACTCTGCGGAGGGATGTATCGTCGTCAATGACAAGGATTTTTGCTTTCACGCGGCTTCTCCCGGATCTGAATGGTGCAGAGGAAGTTTGATGGTGACGGTTGTGCCGTTTCCCGCTTCACTCTCCACCTTCAGCACTCCTTTATGGTTTTCAATGATATTTTTCGTGATGGCCAGACCCAGCCCGGTTCCGTCCGGTTTGGTAGTAAAGAATGGTTCAAAAATACGGTCAAGAGCAGCTTTTTCAATGCCCGGTCCGCTGTCGCGGAAACGGATTTCGCAGAAAGCGTGTCGATCGAGGGCTGTTGAGATGGTGACGCGCCCTCCCTCCGGCGTTGCCTGTAGCGCATTGATTATGATGTTCAGGAATGCCTGGCGGAGCTTCTCGCTGTCGGCCATAATTTCGATTACAGAAGGCTGTGGTTGGAGCAGCAGGGCAACCTGCCGTTTCCGGGCATCGTTCATCACCAGTGTTACGATTGTCTCCAGTTCATCTTGCACCCGGCAGTGCTTCATTGCCATCGGCTGCTGGCGTGCCATGTGCAGAAACTCCTCTACAACCCGGTTCAGCCGCTCGGTCTCCCTGATCTGTATCTCTATGAACTCATGCCTGGGGTTGCCGGGGAGGTAGTCGTCCCTGAGGATTTCGGCGGTTCCCCGGATCGAGCTGAGCGGGTTGCGGATCTCGTGCGCAAGGACTGCCGCCATCTCTCCAAGGGTAGAGAGCTTCTCTGCCTGCCGCAACTGCTCTTCAATGATAAGGGTCTCTTCGGATTGCTGCTGAAGTTTTTGGTAGGACTCCGTCAACTCCCGGCTGCTTTTCTGCAGCTCTGCGGTTCGCTCCCGCTCCCGTTGCGACAGCATTCCGGTAACGGTACCGACCGTATTGTAGAGCAGTATCTCAAGGTATTTCTCCATCTCCATGCCAGGGTGAGCGCCCCACTGGTAGAGGATATGAGGGGCATAGAGGATGCTGACGAAGAGTGAACAGATGATACCGCCCCGGAAGCCGAACCAGAGCCCCGAAAGGATGATCGGCAGATAGTAGAGCCGCTGGAAGATGTCGTGAAGATAGGGGAGCTGGAGCGGCGTCAGGTAGTGCAGTAAACTGATGCCGATGACCGATGCTGCCAGTGAGAGCGTCCGGATGCGTGTTGCTGTTTCCATGTGTTCCGCCCCTGTGCGCTTTGTCCGTAGTTTAGTAGAGGCTCAATGTCAGGGAGAGGACGGATTGCTGGTCTGAAAGTGGTTGCTCATAACATGTACTATATATCGGTTTTCCCAAAAACAGCTTCAAGTGTCGGGGCTGTGAGAATAGCTTCACTCCATGCCTCCAGCTCCTCTTCTTTGGCACGTCCTAACTGATCTGATACCCACTGAGGCAAAAGGCCAAAGCGGCGTTCAAGCTGTCTTTTCAGTAATCTGGATTCGCCTTCAACACGACCTTTGACTATTCCTTCGGCTTCTCCCTTGGCCATGCCCTTGGCCATGCCCTTGGCCATGCCGATTCGTTCTACGCTTGTAATGTATTGCACTTTTTGTTTCTCCTCGATTGTTTCAAGTTCTTGCCAGATCATGCTGTTCAGCCATTCCGGCAGTTGCATCAACCAATCTGCAACACAAAATAAATCAATGACTCGTTGTTTATCCCAATGACGATGATAGAGTATTCTTATCAAACGGAGTTTTGCTTCGTAGCGTTCCTGATGCTTCTTTCGGGTCTGCTGAGTCAGGATGTGCGCTGCAGTAATCCATCCAAAAGCATTATCCGATGTCAGCAGTTCATCAAGTTTGTTTTCGTAATCGGCCAACTTGGCCACCGGGAACGTGATGGAATGGGTGCATCCCAGCACGGAAAAACCATAAGAGGTTGGTTTCCATTGCTTATGCTCATCAGCAAGTACCGCCAAACTGGCGACAGGCCGGTCATATCGATCATAAATTCTGTAGTTGTAGACAAACATGCGTTTGGCAAATTCAGCCTGCATTGTCCCTTGTACTTCAACGTGAATGTATATCCATTTTTCATCACCATTCAGTACATTAACCCTGACAAGCTTGTCAACAAAACGCATTCCTAATTCGGCATCCTGAACCACGGCCCGCAGCTCCTGATCCAGAAAGATTTGACCTTTTGACCAATCTATTTCAGCATGGGCAACCGGGAAATAAAATGCCATGAACTCCTCGAAGTAGTGCTCAATAGCCTTTTTCCAAGGGGTATCGTATTGGTCGCTCGAAGTATCCATACGTTACGCTGTATACCGGAATGTACGATTCGACAGACCTGTCATATTCCGCAGCAATCCATAGCCCGTCGCCATAAACTCGAATATATCTTCGACAACCCTGAAAACAAAATACCTTCGGGTATGCAGTGCTATCATCCCCATTGCAAGGATGTAGAGCACCTTATTTCTCCCCTGCGGTTTTGAACTCCGAGGTGGTATGGAACTCAAGGTCAGGATAGTCCTCCCGTGCGGTTTTCATCATCCATTCGCTTTCGGCAAAAAAGACCGGATGATCCTCCTTGTCGAGTGCAATGGCGTTCCATTTGCGGCGCAGAAACTCTTCGAGCATCTCCTTGTTGCTGCCGGTAATCCAGAATGCCTTGTGAAAGCGCAGGGGAGTGAAGTCGCACTGGGCACCATACTCGTGCTCCAGACGGAATTTTATCACGTCAAACTGGAGTTCGCCAACGGTGCCGATGATTTTGCGGACACCGTGCTGTATGAAAAGCTGGGCGACACCCTCTTCGGTGAGTTGGCGTATACCTTTGTCGAGCTGTTTGGACTTCATGGGGTCCCGGTTTTCAAGCGCCTTGAAGATCTCCGGTGAGAAGCTCGGGATGCCTCGGAAATGAAGATCCTCGCCTTCGGTAAGGGTGTCGCCGATTTTCAGCGAACCGTTATCGTAAAGGCCGATCACATCTCCTGGAAACGACTCGTCAACCACACTTTTTTCATTGGCCATGAACTGGGTCGGGCTTGAAAAACGAATTTTTTTCTCAAGGCGGGTGTGGTAGTAGAACTTGTTTCGCTCAAAACTGCCGGAGCAGATCCGGAAAAAGGCGGTGCGGTCACGGTGGTTCGGATCGAGGTTGGCATGGATTTTAAAGACAAATCCGCTCATTGCCGGTTCTGCAGCCTTCACAATGCGCTCTGCAGCCTCTCGTTCATCAGGGCTTGGCGCCACAGTGAGGAACGTTTCGAGCAGCTCCTTGACTCCGAAGTTGTTGATGGCGCTGCCGAAAAAGACCGGAGCAAGCAGGCCGTCCCGGTAGGTCTCCTCATGAAATGGCTCATAGACTCCTTCAATCAGGGCGATATCTTCACGGAGTTTCTGGCAGAAGCTCTCCGGAATCCATTTTTCCAGTTCAGGGTCGTTGAGGTCGCTGACCTTGATAATGCTTTCGCTGATTTTTGTGGTATTGGCTTCGAAGAGGTTGAGCCCTTTTTTGTAAAGGTTGTATACGCCCTTGAAGCTCTGGCCCTGACTTATTGGCCAGGTGAGCGGTCTGACGCTTATCTGAAGCTTTGCCTCAAGCTCGTCAAGCAGTTCAAAGGGGTTACGCCCCTCGCGGTCCATCTTGTTGATGAAGATGATGACAGGGGTGTGACGCATGCGGCAAACCTCCATCAGCTTCTCAGTCTGCTCCTCTACGCCTTTGACACAGTCAACGACGAGAATAACGCTGTCTACCGCTGTCAGGGTGCGGTAGGTATCTTCAGCAAAGTCCTTGTGGCCGGGAGTGTCGAGAATGTTGACCCGCTTTCCGGCATATTCAAACCCCATGACCGAGGTTGCAACCGAGATTCCTCTCTGCTTTTCGATCTCCATGAAGTCGCTGGTAGCGGTTTTGCGAATCTTGTTGCTTTTTACGGCACCGGCAGTCTGGATGGCACCGCCGAAGAGCAGAAATTTTTCGGTCAGTGTGGTTTTACCCGCATCCGGGTGGCTTATGATGGCAAACGTTTTCCGCCGTGCGGTTTCCTTTATTAAATCCATTGCTTGTTTCTGAGTGTTCTTCCGTTACCGGAACGAGAGCATTTCTATGAGTGGCGCAAAGATACAAAGATAGGGTTTAAAAAGAGAATCTTCGGATTCCGGAACAATTCCTCCGGAGATTATCATGCAATACCTTATTTTTCACCTTCATAGAGCCGCAGCAGTTTGGATTAACGGCTTCTGATCACGAAGCATTAACTGAAAAATGAGAATTATTATGAGAAGCTACAGGTTCAGCGTTATCATGGCACTGTTTTTTTGTTCATTCCTGATCCTCTCGGGGTGCAGCGAAAGAGAGAAAGTTACCTCACTTAAACAGCTTGATGGCAAGGAGTTTGCCATTCCGACCGGAACTGTTGCAGATCAGCTTGTGCTTTCAACACTGCCGAACGCAAAATTCAAATATTTTAATAGTGTCATGGATGCGGCTCTCGCCGTTAAAGCCGGTAAGGCGGATGCTGCGGCTTATGATGAACCTATCCTGAAAAACATCGCAGCCAAAAACAGCGGTCTGGTTGTTCTCAAGGATATGATTACGGTTGATAATTACGGGTTTGCAGTCCGGCTCACTGATCAAAATCTGAAAAAAACAATCGACACGGTGGTGAGCGAGCTGAAAAATGAGGGCACAACCGACCAAATGCTCAAGCGCTGGTTTCCCAAAACAGGAAATCCCGCCGCGATGCCTGAAGTCAGTTCCACCGGTAGCAAGGGTGTATTACGGTTGGGTACGTCAAGCGTAACGGAGCCCTTTTCATTCGTCGATGGATCAGGAAAAATTGTAGGGTACGATATTGAGCTGGCACGTTATATCGCCAAAAAGCTTGACAGGAAACTTGAAATTGTCAATATGGATTTCGGCGGCATGATACCGGCGTTGATTTCCGGCAAGGTTGACATGATTGCGGCCTGCATCACGATTACCGACGAACGCTCCAAGCAGGTTCTTTTCTCTGATCCCTATTATGTCGGAGGAATTGCGGCGCTTGTCAGAGAGTGAATGGTACCGCTCACTACAATTAATAGTGGTACCTTGGAGGGTTTTAATTAACGGAATAGTATTTCCTGAACGGTTTGTTGCGGCATGTTTGCCTTGAAATGGTAAACATGCCGTTCGGCCAATTGAATGAAGCATCTATGGAGTCTGGGGGATTATCGGCATTTTTTGCCGCGTTTGCAGGAAGTTTTCATAACAACATCATTCAGGATAACCGTTACCTGCTCATTCTTGACGGGTTGAAAACGACCGTTATTATTTCGATTTTTTCAACACTCTTCGGTACTTTTCTGGGTGCACTCGTCTGTTTTATGCGAATGTCGGGCAGCAGGTTGCTGGTGTTTGTCGCAAAAGCCTACATCTCGGTTTTGCGCGGAACACCGGTGCTGGTGTTTTTGATGCTGATGTTCTATGTGGTTTTTGCAGCAGTTGACATTGATCCTGTTATTGTTTCCGTCATTGCATTCGGGATGAATTTCGCCGCCTATGTTGCCGAAATCTACAGGGCTGGCATCAACAGCATTGACAAGGGGCAGACGGAGGCGGGTATTGCCATGGGCTTTACCAGAGTCCACACCTTTCTGTTTATTATTCTGCCCCAAACAGTTCAGCGCATTCTGCCTGTTTACAAGGGTGAATTTATTTCACTTGTCAAAATGACCTCGGTTGTCGGCTACATCGCCGTACAGGATCTGACCAAGGCAAGTGACATTATCAGAAGCCGTACGTTTGATGCATTTTTCCCCCTGGTCATGGTGGCAGTTCTCTATTTTCTTATTTCATGGCTGCTCATGTTGTCACTTGAGTATGTTGAACGACTGGTGGATCCGAAATCAAAAAAAAGGCAGATTGAAGGCGCATGATAAAGGTAGAGCATCTTTCGAAAAAATTCGGGAACCTCGTTGTACTTGAAAATGTCAATCTTGAAGTTCGGGAAGGAGAGGTTATTTCAATAATCGGTCCCTCCGGAACCGGCAAGAGTACCCTGCTACGCTGTATTAATCTGCTTGATCGGCCGTCTGGCGGCTCAATATCTATCGACGGGGTGGATATTCTTGACCCCCGAACCGATGTGCCGAAAATCCGCCAGAAGATGAACATGGTTTTTCAGTCGTTCAATCTTTTTGCCCACCTTTCGGTTATCGACAATCTGACCCTTAGTCCCATCAAACTGCTTGGCCGGAGTAAAGTTGAGGCGGAAAAGAGAGCTATGACTATTCTTACACTGGTAGGGCTTGCTGAAAAAGCGGGAAGTTTTCCTGATGAACTTTCCGGCGGTCAAAAACAGCGTGTTGCTATTGCCCGGTGTCTGGCCATGGACCCTAAAATTATTCTTTTTGATGAACCGACCTCATCACTCGATCCGACCATGGTCAGCGAGGTGTTGTCAGTTATTCGTCGTCTCGCAAAAGAAGGGTTGACGATGCTCATTGTCACTCATGAAATGGATTTCGCCAGAGATGTCTCAAACCGTGTCATGTACATGGATGAGGGGATTATCTATGAGGAGGGTACCCCTGAACAGCTATTCGATAACCCGCAAAAAGAGAAGACCCGGGCATTCATCAACAGGATACGAAGCATTCATTATCATATCAACTCAACGAGGTATGACCTTTTTACCATGAATGCCGAGATTGATGTTTTTTGTGAAAAGCAGCTCATCCCGTTAAAAACCCGGCAGAATCTCCCTTTGCTTGTTGAAGAGCTGCTCGGTATCTACACCCCTCTTCTTGCCTCCACACCGCTGGATATCAAGCTTTCCTGGTCGGAAAAGAAAGAGAGCGTTGAGCTTCTGCTTGAAAGCGGGGGAGCTGCCTTCAATCCGTTTGAGAGCACCCTTTTGCAGGATGGAGAGGGTTTGTGCAACATCCGCAGCATGACAGGGAGTATTGAGTTCGAGAGAGCGGGAGAGAGGAACTGCCTGACTCTCGTTTTAAACTGAACGAGACCTTTACGCATGAGCATTTTTAACCACGAAATACTCGAAATCACACGAAAGTTGCATAAGGGAGCCTCTATTTAGAGACTCCTGAAAGAAGGGAGGTTGCAGGCTTCACAGCCCAGGGCAGTGAAAAGTTTTTCTGTTAAAAAATCCCGAAATTCTCTCTTTTACACCCCTTGAGGTTTGAAAAAAAATGCTATAATGGCACAGCCTTTATTAACCAAACCTAAGCTTGTCACACCATGAATTTTAATCCCTGGCACGACGTTGAGATTGGAGAGGGTCAGCCAAATGTTGTCAACGCCATTATCGAGATTTCAAAAGGCAGTAAAACCAAGTATGAACTCGACAAAAAGACCGGAATGCTGAAGCTTGACCGGGTTCTTTTTTCCTCGATTTTCTACCCTGCGAACTACGGTTTCATACCAAGAACACTTGGTGATGACCATGATCCGCTTGATATTGTTGTTATCTCCCAGTGTGATATTGTTCCGATGTGTATGGTACGGGCAAGGGTTATCGGCGTTATGCGCATGGTTGACCACGGTGAAGGTGATGACAAGATCATCGCTGTTGCCGAGGATGATGTCAGCATGAGCAACGTTCATAATATTGACCAGTTGCCCCCTTACTTCGGCTCCGAGCTCAAGCACTTCTTTGAAGAGTACAAGGCACTTGAAGAGAAAACGGTTCTTGTTGAAGAGTTCCAGGATGCAGCAGTCGCTCGTGAGTGCGTGAAGCATTCGATAGACAACTATATCAAAGTCTTTTCTTAAGGGTACCTGTTTGTAGGTTCTGAGCTGTAAATGCACATATTCGACTATCGTCAGAAAGGCGGTCACTGTTTTCATGCAGTGCCCGTCTTTTTTGCGTTTGTGGGTAGAATTTCCATTGCGAGATGGATGGCAGAATAATTGCCGTAGTTCGTTATCTTTTCTTCAGAGATTCCGGCAGCATTCACCGCCCTTTAAACAGCGTTCCATGACCATTCAGGAGTATATCGACACTATCAACAAACGGTACAAGGCCGGTAATGCAACGGAGCATAGCTATCGTGGGGATTTGCAGAATCTGCTCAAGTCATTGCTTCCACAGATTGATGTTACAAACGAGCCCCAGCGGATTGCATGCGGTGCTCCTGATTATATCCTGACCCGAAAGGAGATTCCCGTTGGCTATATCGAAGCAAAGGATATTGGGAAGTCACTTGATAACAAACTCTACAAAGAGCAGTTTGCCCGTTATCGGAGTTCCCTGTCAAATCTGATTATAACTGATTACATCGAGTTTCGGTTTTACCGGGATGGTGCGTTATTAACTTCACTTGTTCTCGCCGATGTACAAACAGGCAAAATTGTCGCCAAACCTGAAAACTTTCAGGCGTTCACTGATCTGATTCAAGAGTTTGGCAGATACAAAGGCCAAACGATCCGGTCAGCTTCGAAGCTCTCAAAGATGATGGCAGCCAAAGCCCGGTTACTCGCGGATGTGATAGAAAAAGCGGTTTCAAATACTGCCAGTGAAACGAATAATATTCTGCAAGAAGCTAACAACACGCTCAAAGACCAGATGGAAGCCTTCAGGCAGATTCTTATACATGACATTACTCCCAAGCAGTTTGCCGATATTTACGCCCAAACAATAGCCTACGGCATGTTTGCTGCCCGTCTTCACGACCCGACTCTTGAAGATTTCAACCGGAGAGAGGCTGCCGAATTAATTCCCAGAACAAACCCGTTTCTCAGGAAGCTGTTTCAATATATCGCAGGCTATGATCTTGACAGCAGGGTTGTCTGGATTGTTGATGCTCTGGCTGATGTCTTCAAGGCAACTGATGTATCTGCATTGCTCAAAGATTTTGGAAAGGCTACACAGCAGCAAGACCCGATTATTCATTTTTACGAGACGTTTCTCGCAGAGTATGATCCCGCGCTGCGGAAAAGCAGGGGAGTCTGGTATACCCCTGAACCTGTTGTGAATTTTATTGTCCGGGCTGTTGATGAGATTCTGAAAACCGAGTTCGGCCTGAAGGATGGTTTGGCTGATACCAGCAAGACCACTGTTGACATTAAAAGAGCAACGACCGACAAGCGTTCAAAAGATGGCTATACCACCCAGCAGGTTGAAGTTCACAAAGTACAGATGCTTGACCCGGCTACCGGTACAGGCACTTTTTTAGCCGAGATCATCAAACACATCTACAAGCAGTTTGAAGGTCAGGAAGGTATCTGGAGCAATTACGTCGAGAACCATCTGATTCCAAGGCTGAACGGATTTGAAATTCTGATGGCTTCCTACGCAATGGCCCATCTGAAGCTCGACCTGCTTCTTGCCGAAACCGGATATAAGCCGACCATTGATCAACGCTTCCGGGTATATCTGACCAATTCACTCGAAGAGCATCATCCTGAAACCGGAACCCTTTTTGCAAACTGGCTTTCACAGGAAGCGAATGAAGCTAATTATATAAAGCGAGATACACCGGTGATGGTTGTTTTGGGAAATCCGCCCTATAGTGGTCATTCTTCCAACAAAGGGGAGTGGATTGAGAAACTTTTGGAAGATTACAAGCAGGAACCCGGAGGAGGCAAGCTGAAGGAGAAAAATCCGAAATGGCTGAATGACGACTATGTAAAGTTTATTCGATATGGGCAGCATTTTGTTGAGAAAAATGGCGAAGGGGTTCTTGCCTTTATCAACAATCACAGCTTTCTGGATAACCCCACATTCCGAGGGATGAGGTGGTATCTGCTCTCTACATTCGACAAGATTTATATTCTTGATCTCCATGGTAACTCGAAGAAAAAGGAGAGTTGCCCCGATGGCTCAGTGGATAAAAACGTTTTTGATATTCAGCAAGGGGTGAGCATCAATCTGTTTGTGAAGACGGGAAAAAAGAAAAATGGAGAGCTGGCTGAAGTGCTGCATTATGACCTTTACGGGGAAAGAACATTCAAATACGATTTTCTCAGGAAGACTTCTCTTTCAAACATTAGTTTCACCCACCTTTTACCTGCGGCGCAACAATATTTTTTTACAGAGAAAAATTTTGTGGACCAAAATAATTATGAACAGGGATTTTTAGTAAATGACTTATTCCTTCAAAACAGTATGGGAATAACGAGCGGAGATGATATTAAGTATGTAAGTTTCTCGAAACAATATCTGAGAGACATATTTGGTGATAATGATCTTGAAAAGATAAGTTATAGACCGTTCGATTCGCGCTATTTACTCTTTGATCACAAGCGGCTTGCTCGATCAAGAACTGTGTTTATGAGTCATTTGCTGAGCAATAATATAGCTATGTCTTTAATTAGGAGATCCCGGTCTGATGATTTTATTGGCCCATTTGTTGTTGCTCATATCGTTGATAAGTGTATTTCCTCTTCTCTGGATAACGCGAATATTTTCCCGTTATATCTATATCCACAAAAAGAAAATCAGATTACTACTGATAGCCAACAACGGAGAATCCCAAATCTCAACAGAGCAATTGTCAATAAGATAGCAGTTTCAATCGGTTTAACCTTTACTCTGGAAAAAGAATCAACGGCAGGTACCTTTGCTCCGATAGATATCCTTGACTACATCTATGCGGTACTCCACTCGCCTAACTATCGTGAGAAATACAAGGAATTTCTGAAGATTGATTTCCCAAGAGTGCCTTATCCAAAAGATCAGCAAACCTTCTGGCAACTTGTAGCTCTTGGAGGCGAACTGCGACAGCTCCATCTCCTCGAAAGTTCGAGCGTTGAGCAGCGCTTAAGCAGCTATCCGATCAGTGGAGATAATCTTGTTGGTAAGGTGAAATATGAGGATGGGAAGGTTTACATGAATGAAACCCAGTACTTCGATGGAGTTCCTTCTGTTGCATGGGAGTTTTACATCGGAGGATATCAGCCCGCGCAAAAATGGCTGAAAGACCGGAAAGGCAGGGAACTTAGCTTTGAGGATGTCCGGCATTACCAACGCATCATAGTGGCATTGGTTGAGACGGACAGGATTAGGAATGAGATTACTTCCATAGTAATTTAAACTGTAATTACTATTAGTTAGATCACAATTACCTGTAACACTTATGGATCTATGCAAACCATTTGAAGAATATATAAGGTGCGAGGCTGAAATATATATATTCACTAAATTAGTAAGAAAAAAAAAGGTTAAGTGTTTTTTATGGTTACCTATTAATCATTCGGAAGCACCACATTTCTATCTGCTCATCGAAGACAGAAATGACAGCCTTTTCTATAAAGAAGATAGTGATGATTGGCCTTATCGAATAAGTATAAAAATAGCGGATTCATCAAATCGTCGTACTATTTGTGATTCTCATGTTGTTAAAGATGCTTTATTTTCTGAGATAAAAACAGAAAATATTTCCGAAAATTGGAATGAGTGCTTAATTAAATATCATTATCCAAAGTATGCGTTTTCATGTTTATCACAAAGAAGTTCGAGTGGCGATGCGAAATATCGTTTTTTTATTTCAAATAGTGACTTGCTGAAGACTAAGCTATGCGCAATAGAAGAATATACTGGAGAAGTGAATAGAAGGATTATATCGAGTATTAAGATCGAAGGGGAGTTGGGTCATTTAGGTGTAAAGTTTATTTCTACAGATCGTTACATTGGGAAATATGATTCTAATATAATTGAGGTTGTTACAGATACTCCTTTACGGTCATTATTGTCTCTGAATAAACGAGTAATAAGCGTTGTTGATTTTGTTTTACTACTAACTTCATTTGCTGAAAGGCGAAGATTAAGCTGGTATAAGTGTGACGGCGAGATAAACGACTATTATGTTGAGTTCTATAATACGAGGAATCGGTTTTTTCATGATGAAGAGACGGTTCCTCTAATATCTCAGTATGCTTTTGAAGATTTCTTGAAAAATGTATTGAGCAATGCGAAATTATTAAGATTGAATTATATGAAAACTATAATGAGAATGTATCTTTCTGGTATTGATTATTCGATGAATGCTAAAATAATACTTTGGAATAGTATTCTTGAAAAAATATTAAAAACTAAATTTGGGAATAAAAACGATAAAGTCAAGGAAGAACTAATAAATAAAATGTTTGTATATACGGTTGACTTGCCAGTGATGAAGGATATGATTAATATGAGGAATTTACTGGCGCATGGAGATGATGTTGATCCTAAGCAGCTATTGTTATTTCATCAGAGTTGGCAAACGCTTATTGAAAGAGTTATTTTGAGAGAATTGAATTGGGGGGATTTATCTAAAACAGATGTATCGCCCAACAGGTCTACACTTTTTGGTTTGATATGAGCAGCGATATATGACGCATGAAAGCTCAAGGTCTTTTTTATACATAAATTACATAATTTTTATGGTATGACGATATGCATTGCTTGGAAGAAAGGTTGTGATATGTATTTTATATCTGACTCTCGATTGACTAACGGAGTTGGTGGTGTGTTGACTGATATGGGGACAAAAATATTTAAAATTGATGTTAAAATCTTTAATCCTGATGATGCAGGAAAATCGAACTCCTCTCTATCTATCAAATTGCAAACTTCATTTGGTTTTTGTTTCGCAGGTAGCTATCTCAATGGAAGCCTTTTTGCTGATACTATAGAAGAAATTCTTTCAAATATACAGGCTATACCATATTCGGATATAAGTATTGAGAATTTGTCGGATATTGCTTTTGCAGTATACAAGAATATATCTTCGGAATTATCAAAAATTAGTGCTGAACAAGGATTATCAGAGGTTTTATTCGCAGGATATTGTCCGGTTACTGGAGATTTGAAAGCTTATAGGTTTTCTGTCGAGGTTTCTACAGAGATTATATACAGTAAATTTGTTGTTGCGGAGAATGATTTTCCGTTACTACTTGGTTCAGTTATTGCAAAACAAAACGCAATTAAACTCCTCTGTAATATGAGTGATAAATATACTATTTTTCATATCATTAGAGAGTTGATTAAAGACGAAAATATTGAAACTGTTGGTGGGGGTATTCAGGTTGGTGTGTTTAGTCTGGGTGAGTTTAATGTTAATGGATTGATGACATATGAAATACTTGAAGATGAATTTGGTGTTAATGCTTTAAAAGAAAATTATACGTTCCGTGGAATTGATCTTGATTTTAATAATTTAGAGATTAATTCCGGATTCCTTAATAATACTAAGATGTTTTTAGACCCTTTTTACTTGGAACGTACAGAGTATTTTGATCAGATACATAATGAGCTAGATGAAAAAAATACAAAGGCAGGATTAGAGCCTTAAGGAAAAGAGGATTTATTTTTGTTCACTCGTGACAGGAATGTTATTCGATCTTATTTACTCTCTTATAGTTTTGTTTGTGATGTTACATGAACATATAGGATAACAAGCTTAACGTATGCGCGATGAAATACCGTATAGAGAAAGATACTCTGGGTGAGGTGAGGGTTCCGGCGGATCGTTACTGGGGGGCTCAGACCCAGCGGTCGCTTGAGAATTTCAGGATCGGGCCTCCCGGTTCGATGCCGAAAGCGGTTATTGAGGCGTTCGGTTATCTGAAAAAGGCCTCGGCAATTGCCAACTGTGAGCTTGGCGTACTTGATGTGGAGAAGATGAACGCTATTGCCATGGTGTGCGATGAGATCATTGCAGGGGAGTTGGACGATCACTTTCCTCTTGTGATCTGGCAGACAGGTTCCGGTACCCAGACCAACATGAATGTCAACGAGGTGATAGCCAACCGGGCTCATATTCTTTCCGGCAAACAGTCGGGAGAGGGGAAGAGGCTCCTGAAACCCAATGACGATGTCAACCTTTCGCACTCCTCAAACGATGCTTTTCCGACGGCTATGAACATTGCTGCCTATGGCATGATTGGCCGCAAGACTGTTCCGGGCATACAACAGCTTCGCCATGAGCTTTCGGTGCTTTCGGAAGCCACCATGGATGTTGTGAAAACCGGGCGGACGCACCTCATGGATGCTACGCCGATCACGCTCGGGCAGGAGTTTTCGGGCTATGTTTCCCAGCTTGATCATGCTCTTGCTGCCATCAGTCATGCCATGCCGCATCTTACCGAGCTTGCACTTGGCGGAACGGCAGTGGGAACAGGGCTCAATGCGCCTGCAGGGTATAGCAAAAAAGTGGCCCAAACCATTGCCCTGTTGACCGGGCACCCTTTTGTGAGTGCGGAGAACAAGTTTGAAGCGACCGCAGCTCACGATGCTTTGGTGGAAACTCATGCGGCGCTTAAGATAGCTGCGGTCAGCCTGATGAAAATTGCCAATGATATTCGTCTGCTTGCTTCCGGCCCCCGCTGCGGCATCGGAGAGATACGCTTGCCGGCAAACGAGCCGGGTTCCTCAATCATGCCGGGAAAGGTCAATCCGACACAGGCGGAGGCTCTCACCATGGTCTGTGCCCAGGTGATCGGTAATGATGTTACTCTCTCGGTTGGAGGCATGCAGGGTCATCTGGAACTCAACGTATTCGGGCCGGTGATGATTGCCGCGTTGCTTCAGTCGGCAGAGCTGCTTGGCGATGCTTGCCTCTCCTTTGCCATCAACTGTGTTCGGGGTATTGAACCGGTGCCGGAACGGATTACAGCTCATCTGGAGCGATCCCTCATGCTCGTTACCGCGCTGAATCCGCATATTGGCTACGAGAGAGCGGCTGAAATTGTGAAGCGTGCGGCTGAATCGGCCATAACGCTTCGTGAAGCGGCGGTGCTGTCAGGGTATCTTACGGCGGCGGAGTTTGACCGGTGGGTTGATCCACGCAATATGACAGGATCTGGTGTTCACGACGATAAATAGTGCACAATGTTATTATGTGTCGAAATATGGCGGAGTGTGTTGATATGTGTTGATTTCCTTGAAGTTCAAGCTGTAAGGGTTAATATGGTGATGTTCCATTTTTGATTGATGTTAAGTTTTATGTTGTTTTAAAATAATAAGATGATATTACGGTTTTTCTGCGGAGCCGCATCAGTTGCGGCTGACGGCGTTTTGTGAAAGATGAGTAATCAGTTGTTGACAGATTGTTGATAACCTATGGGATCCTCTGTTTATTTGTTCCGAAACCGCAAGGACGAAGAGAAAAATCAGGGCAACCACAAGGGATTGCCCCTACACCATTTCGTGTAATTTCGTTTGTTTCGTGGTTCAAAAATCATCAAACCGCTCATGACAATTTATAGAGGTGCCCTTATCTGAAAAAGCAGCGGAAATGTATCTTTTTACTGCTTCTTCCTGTGATATGGCGGAAAAGTGATATATTGGCGACTGTTTTGTTTTCAAAACCAATTTCATCTTAACCTTATGCTGTCACTGCCGATCGAAGAGCTCAAGAGAAGAGCAGAAAGGATCAAGCTGGTGCTCTCGGACAATGATGGTGTGCTTACCGATAATGGTGTTTACTATTCGGAGCGAGGTGAGGAGATGAAGCGTTACTCTATTCGCGATGGTATGGGCGTTGAGCGGCTCAGGGCGGCAGGGATTGAAACCGGAATTATGACCGGAGAGCTTTCGCCGAGTATTAAAAAACGTGCAGAGAAACTTGCTATCAGGAACCTTTATCTTGGCATCAAGGACAAGGTTGCCATGCTTGAGACCGTGCAGGCGGAAACCGGTTTTGCTCTTCATGAAATTGCCTATATTGGCGACGATGTCAACGATATCGGAATTATGAATGTTATTGCTCCGGAAGGGCTGACGGCATGCCCCAAGGATGGGACTCTCTTTGTGGAGCCATCTGTTCACTATCGAGCCAATGCTGACGGGGGTCACGGTGCATTCAGGGATTTTGCCGAGTGGTTGATTAACCTCAGAGTCTCCTGATTCTGACCTGTTGCCATTTTTCAGCCGAAGGATATTGCGGTATTTACCAGAAAAGAGAGCATATTTTAACAACTGCGATTCCCATGCATTCGCTTAAAGGCAACGGCATGGCTCGTTTTATCATATCATTTATTACTTATTTATGGCAGAATTAACGATAGGAAACAGAAAAGTAGGGGACGGCCATCCTGTATTTGTTATTGCTGAAATCGGGATCAATCATAACGGTTCGATGGAGGTTGCAAAAAAGCTGATTGAAGGCGCAGCCCTTGCCGGATGTGACGCAGTAAAGTTTCAGAAGCGTACACCCGAACTTTGTGTTCCCAAAGACCAGCGCGATATTGAACGTGATACCCCGTGGGGCCGCATGAAGTATATCGATTATCGCTACAAGGTTGAGTTCGGATTCGACGAGTACCTCGAAATTGACCGTTACTGCCGTGAGAAGGGGATTTTATGGTTTGCCTCATGCTGGGATGAGGATTCGGTTGATTTTATGGAACAGTTTAATCCTCCCTGCTACAAGGGAGCTTCGGCATCGTTGACCGATCTCGGACTGCTGAAAAAAACCAAGGCAACAGGACGGCCGCTTGCCATCTCTACCGGTATGTCCACCATGGAAGAGGTTGAGGCGGCAATTGCCGGGCTTGGACGCGACAACCTGCTTCTTGCCCATACCAATTCGACCTACCCATGTCCGATAGAGGAGCTGAACCTCCGGATGATCACAACCTACAAATCGCTCTATCCTGAAGTGCCGATCGGCTACTCCGGCCATGAAGTCGGACTCTCCACCACCTGGGCGGCAGTGGCCCTTGGAGCAGCTTTTGTTGAGCGTCATGTTACACTTGACCGTGCCATGTGGGGTTCTGATCAGGCAGCTTCGGTTGAGATATCGGGTATGTCGCGTCTGGTTTCAAACATTCGCGATATTGAAAAAGCGCTTGGTGACGGTGTGAAGCGAGTCTATGATGGTGAGGCTGCTGCACGTAAGAAATTGCGACGCTCCTGATACAGAAAAGGTAATTCCTGAAAAAAGCCGGAACCGCTGTTCCGGCTTTTTTTATATGGGGCATATCTATTGATTCAGCGTATAAAATGTATTACCCGGTCTTCGCTATTAATTATCCCGGGTGCTTGTTATATTTCTTTTCCTCCATTAAATTTACCCGTCGTTTATTCTGCCTGTTTTTTAAGCAGGGGAGAGTGCAGTTCTGCTGCCGTTCGACACTGAAATATGAGAACATCTTTCCGGAATTTCCGGATATCAAGTCATAAAAACAACATATCGCAATCATGAGCAAGAAGAGCAAAACCGATACCGTTCCTGTACAGGAGTTTGAATACAAGGCTGAGATGAAACAGCTTCTCGATCTTATTGTCCACTCACTCTATACTCATCCCGAGATTTTTCTCCGGGAGCTTATTTCCAATGGTTCAGACGCCCTGAGCAAGGTGCGTTTCAATGCCCTGACCGATCAGGATATTGTGGACAAGGAGGCTGAGCTTGCCATCCGTGTTGCCATTGATTCCAAGGAGCTGACTTTTGTTATTGAAGACAGCGGTGTGGGTATGACGGAAGAGGAGCTGATTGCCAATCTTGGAACAGTTGCCAAGTCTGGAACCCTTGGTTTCATGCAGTCGCTCAAAGAGCAGCAGAAAGAGCTTGATGGTAATCTTATCGGGCAGTTCGGCGTAGGTTTCTACTCCGTATTTATGGTAACTGAAGAGGTTACCGTCGAAACCCGCAGTGCAAAACCAGGTTCGCAAGCCTATCGCTGGCGTTCGAGTGGTCAGGGTACCTATACGATTGAGCAGATCGACAGGGCTCAGCGTGGCACAAAAATCTCATTCAAGCTCAAAGAGGAGTACAAAGAGTTTGCCGAGGAGTATCGTGTTGAGCAGATTGTCAAAAAGTACTCCAACTTTGTTGATTTCCCGATCTATCTGGCAGACAAGCAGCTTAACAGCATTACCGCACTCTGGCAGCGTTCCAAAAATGAGCTGAAGGATGAAGAGGTCAATGAGTTCTACAAGTTCATTGCCAATGACTACAAGGATCCGCTTGACTATCTGCCGATCTCGGTTGAAGGGATGGTCAGTTTCAAGGCACTGCTCTTTCTGCCTTCCGAGGCACCTCCCGAGCTGCTCTACCGTCAGGGTGAGCTTGAGAACCGCGGTCCCCAGCTCTATGTGAAGAAGGTACTGATCCAGAATGAGTGCCGTGATCTTCTGCCGGAGTACCTTCGCTTTATCTCAGGCGTGGTCGATACCGAAGATCTTTCGCTCAATGTTTCAAGAGAGGTTGTGCAGTCAAGCCCGGTGATGGCGAAAATCCGTCAGATTCTTACCAGCAAGATTCTTGGATGGTTTGAAACACTGGCCCAGGAGCAGCCTGAAAAGTTCAGAACCTTCTACAAGGCGTTCGGCCCGATCATCAAAATTGGCTTGAATACAGACTTTACCAATCGCGAGAAGCTTATTGAGCTGCTGCGTTTCGAGAGCACAAAAACCGGTGATGACACCTACGTGACCCTCAAGGAGTACAGCGAAAGAATGGGGAGCGAACAGAAAGAGATCTACTATCTCTCTGGAGCAAGCCGCAGTCAACTGCTGGCTCATCCGAATCTCGAATACTTCCAGGAGAAGGGTATTGAGGTTCTTTTGCTCACCGATCCGGTTGATGTTTTTGTTATTCCCTCGATCCATGAGTATGACAAAAAACCCCTGAAATCGCTTGAAAAAGCTGATATTGACTTTTCCAAAGAGAAGAAGGATGACAAAGAGCCGCTTGCGGAAAATCTGCTTGCTCCGGTGCTCCAGCTCTTCCGTGATACGCTTGGAGAGAGTGTTGAGGATGTTATTGAGTCGCACCGTCTTGTCAGCTCTCCTGTTACGCTGGTCAGCGGAAAGGACGGGCTTGACAGCCAGATGGAGAAGATGATGAAGATGATGCAGGGCGGAATGAACATGCCAGCCGGAAAGAGGATTCTTGAGGTCAATACCGCGCATCCCATTATCCGCAATATTTCCGGAATGATTATTGTCAATGCAGAGAATCCGCTGATCAAAACGGCAATAAGGCAGCTTTATGAAGGTGCGCTGCTTGTTGAGGGAAGTCTTGACTCAACGACAGACTTTTTATCGAGAATGAATGAACTTATAGAGGCAGCAACGCTCTCAAGGTAAGAGGAATTACAAACTTTTTAACAAGTTATTCTGTGAAAAAAGGAAGGGAGTTTGAGGCTCGGGCCGCGGCGGTTTTTCAGAAAAATGAGATAACCGAGCATTACATCTACAAAAATCTTTCTGACAAGGTGAGTGGGGTGAAGAACCGTCGTATACTTTGTCAGATTGCCGATGATGAGATGCGTCACTACAATGTATGGAAGAACTACACCGGCAGAGAGATAGCTCCCGGACGTTTCAAGGTGTGGTTCTACTCCTTTGTCAGCCTTCTCTTTGGCTTCACCTTCGGTCTCAAGCTGATGGAGAAGGGGGAGCATCGGGCACACGATCTCTACAGCCGAATTCCCGGTTCGTTCAAGGAGATCAATGGAATTGTCCGTGACGAGGAGGAGCATGAACAGGCACTTATTTCTCTTCTTGATGAAGAGAGTCTGAAATATACCGGTGCGATTGTGCTTGGCCTCAACGATGCCCTTGTCGAGTTGATGGGTGTTCTGGCCGGTTTGACCTTTGCTTTGCAGAACACGTCGCTTGTTGCCATGACGGCTGCTATTACCGGATTTGCAGCCGCTCTCTCCATGGCGGCTTCAGGGTATATGACCGCCAAGTCAGATCCCGGAGGGAAAAACCCGTTTCTTGCAGCATTCTCTACCGGTATGGCCTATATTCTTACCGTGTTTCTGCTGATTCTGCCCTACCTGTTTATTGAGGATCTTTATATTTGCCTCGGTTTGGCATTTCTTGAGGTAATCGTCATTATCGGATTTTTCAATTACTACATCTCCGTGGTGCGTGATGAACCATTCAAGAGTCGTTTTCTTGAGATGATCGGCTTGAGTTTCAGTGTTGCTGCACTGAGTTTCCTTGCCGGTTATGCGATACGTTACGCATTCGGGGTAGTCATCTGAGAGCCTGACAGGCAGCCGAATTGTTTTCCAGGCCGCAGCACAACCCCTTTTGTGCTGCGGCTTTTTGCATTCCCTTTTAACTATTACTCTGGTGAGTAACTGCCAATTTCCCCGGAATATTCAGCAAGAAAATATTATCACAGGAAAACGTACATTTCTGATACAAAAATTCCATGTTCAAAGAACCATCAACAACAGGTGTTATGCCGACAATTGCAATGTTCTATGGAATTATCATCCGAATGTATTGTGCACCGGGAGAGCATAATCCGCCCCATATCCATGCGTACTATCAGGAATTCAAGGCAATAATTGACATCAATAGTTGTGAATTGTCGGAAGGAAGGCTGCCATTGAAGCAGATGAAGCTTGCTTTGGCATGGGCCGAAATTCATAAAGAAGAACTTTTGGCTGATTGGGAACTGGCTTCGAACGGAGAGCTTCCTTTTCCCATCAAACCGTTACAATAAGGAGACCATCATGTACCCTTCAGTGGTAAAGGTAAGCCCTTTAACCGATTACAAGTTGTTGCTTGAGTTTGAAACCAGCGAAAAAAGAATTTTTGATATGGCTCCCTATCTCAATACCGGTAAGTTTGCGGAACTACGAAATCTCTCGGTATTTCATACAGTAACGGTCAAGTTCGATACCATAGAATGGTCAAACCAGTTAGATATTGATCCTGAGTTTTTGTATGAAAAAAGTGTACATGCTGAACTATGATACCCCATATCCTCCCTTCAGTTTCTGAGAGATCTCAACTCCTTTGCAATTGCACTCATATCGATCTCCTGAGAGGTATCTATCGATATGCTTACGGCCTCTTCCTCTGCACTGAGCGTCTCCATTGATGCAAGCTGCGCCTTGAGGACAGCACTGTCTGCTTCCGAAGCATCACTTCCTTCATGGTATCGTTTCTGCACCCGTTCAAAAAGCAGTGCTTCCGGAGCGTGAAAAGAGAGAATCCGGAAGGGGGTGTTTCCATGAGCGGCAAGCTCCATGAACTTTTTGCGTCGATCTCTCTTCAGGAATGTTGCATCAATAACGACCGCAATGCCCTCACTGATGCAGAGTTCCGCAAGATCAAAGAGGCGCGTGTATGTTGCCCGGCTGATCTCATCGGTGTAGATTGATAGAGTACCCTCCTGTTTGCTTCTCTGAAGCGGCTTGAGGCCGGCAATCCTTTTTCGTTCAACATCCGAACGCAGATGGATTGCCGGGATTTCCGGAGCGAGAGCGGTGAGGAGATGGCTTTTACCGCTGCCGGAGAGTCCGAATGCTATGATAAGGAGAGGGTTGTTTTTCCGTGTATACGTTCCGGCAAGATCAAGATATGAGCAGTGTTCTTCAAGGGTTTTTGCTGCCGAACTCTCCTCTCGTGTCTGGCTGTAGCGGATGGCGGTTACTTTTGCCCTGACCATTGCCCTGTACATGGCGTAAAAGCGCAGAAGCCTGAGTGCATCGTAATCGCCGGTTTCTGCCAGATATCCGTTGAGCAGCCTCCAGGCAAGAGCGCCAAGGCCTGCGTGTTCAAGATCCATAAAGAGAAAGGCCAGGTCACTGATGACGTCAATAATGCTGAGGCTGTCACTGAACTCGATGCAGTCGAAAATAAGGATCTGCTCACGCCAGAGTACCATATTGCCGGTATGCATGTCGCCGTGGCACTGGCGGATAGAACCGTTGTGCTTTCGATCAAGAAAGAGTTGATTGCGCTCTTGATGTTCCTGTATGCTCCACTCCTTGAGGGTTTCAATTCGCTCTTTTTCCCCGGTAACATCGAGCACCGGTTCCATATGCAGAAAATTGTGGAGCACCGGTTTAATCAGATTTTCCGGCAGACCAAACCCGCTTTCGGACGGTGCGGGAGCGAGACTTTCATGAAAGCTCGCAATCTGGAGGGAGAGGGTGTCAATATGTGCAGAGGTCAGCTTTCCGGAAGCCATCATCCTGTCAAGCTCCATGGTGCGATCAAAACGGACCATTTTGACGGCGTAGTCAATTATCTTTCCTGCGCCACTCTCTTCATCATCAATCAGCATTTGCTCCCCGTAACGAATAATCGGTACTACGGCAAGGTATATTTCAGGGCAGAGCCTCCGGTTGAGCCGGAGTTCCTCCAGGCAGCAGTGGTGGCGTTTTTCGAGGGTGGAGAAATCCAGAAACCCGAGGTCTACCGGCTTTTTTACCTTGTAGGCGAAGGTGCTGGTGATGAAAACCCAGGAGATATGGGTTTCAACAACCTCAATGGTACCGGTTTCATGAGTGTATGCTTCGGGGTGTGTAAGTGCTTCTCTCAGCGGTTCCATATGGTGTAGAGTTCACATTTACCTCAAAAGTCGTGGAGAGTCAATTCATGCAATATAGTCCAGTTGAGAGAAAAGGTGAGGAGGTAAATTACCCTGAAAAATCAATGGTTGAAAGCAGCTTTGTATGCTTGAGTTCTGCCTGAAGATGCTCTTTGATTAAGAAAAAAAATGTACATTGAAATTTTGCAGGAAGGATATGTGGCATCTTGTCATCAAGGGTTAAAATTACGTTTATGATCCATCTCTCCAAGATACTCTGCCCGGCCGATTACTCTGCCACTTCGGACAATGCTCTACGCTATGCAATTGAATTTGCCCGGCAAGTCGGTGCTCATGTCAGGATTCTGCATA
>JAAXXL010000127.1:0-767 GCA_013334485.1 Chlorobiaceae bacterium
CAATGCACCTCTGCCCAGTGTATCTCAAAAGGTGGTGAGGTGCATCAATTTCGTAGTCATATGATTATTTAACAGTTTGTTTTAGGAAAAGGAAACTTCGGGGGGGAGAGGTTTTGAAATCATCAGACACTATACGTGAAAACGGTCACTGCGCAATCATAGGGTGTACGAACTGATCTCAGTATTACCAACCCGCGCTGCCGCTTCGACACCATTTGATGTAGTACCGGCATCAGGTAAGTAGGCAGAGGAAACGACACACTGTCCGCGAACAGGATTGCCGGGCACCGGCATATCAGCCCAAATGGGAATCAGGCGGACGGCTAGAGAGCACAATATAATAAAACTTGTAATTACGGGGCCCGCCACCATGATCGTAAATGCCCACTATATACAGCCAACAGGTTGATTACCCGAGCACCATTTCTTTCAGTTCTTTACCTACCTTGAAAAAAGGGAGCTTTTTGGGGCTTACCTTGATCGGCTCACCGGTTTTCGGATTCCGGCCGGTATACGTTCCATACTCTTTGATAACAAAACTACCCAGACCACGAATTTCTATACGTTCACCCTGCACCATCGCTTCACCCATGGAAGAGAAAATCAGATTTACAAGCTCTTCTGCCCGCTTGATCGGCAAATCTTTTTTCACAGCCAACTGTTCAATAAGCTCTGATTTATTCATAACCCCTCCATAATTGTAGCCGTAGCGGCTGAAAATCAAACGATGAACAACCTGTATCCATGTTGAACAGGGAACATGTAGT
>JAAXXL010000127.1:777-2156 GCA_013334485.1 Chlorobiaceae bacterium
AATGACAGGATTTTTTCAAATATTTTTTAAAAATAACAGCGGCATCACTCTGACGACCATTTTCCATTAGAATTTCAAACAGCTTTTCGGCTGCAGCATGTGCATACGGCGTCTGCAGCAACTCGATATACTGGTTCACGGCAGCTTCATGATCACCGGTCGCCTCACATATATCGGCACGGAGCAACAGCGCCTGTTCGGGCATTATCTGTTGTGCCACCATTGTGTCGATAGTCGTCATGGCGTCCTGAAAACGGTTACTCTCCCGCAGTACAAGCGCCAGATTAATCCAGGCAAGAGAATTAGAGCTATTCAGCTGGACTGACTTTCGAAGATGTTGTTCAGCTTCAAGGTCATTTCCAAGCCGGTGCAGCACTTTCCCTTTTTCATACCAGTAGATATCATGCGGCAGAGTATCGATACAGGCATCAAAACCGGATAACGCTTCTTGATGCTGGTCCCGGCTGGCAGCGATGTACGCATATGCAAAACCCTCTCCTAATTCAGTATATCGCTGATACTGATCGGCAGGTAATTGCTGGATAAGCAGCTCATAATATTCCAACGGTGACAAAGAATCATCCGAAGATGGGCTGTCAGAGCACTCACTCCCCGAAGAGCCGGTACACGATGCACATGATGAAATAGTGATCGGTTCAGGGCGTTCACTATCAGTCTGTGAATAATTGAGAAGCAATAGATCCGCCTTTTCCCGTATCGCATGATCATAAGTCAGTGTTTTTACTAGCTCAAGATGGTCGATTGCCTTGGCAACATGACCTGATGAATAGGCACCTTCAGCTTCCTGAAGGTTACGTTCGGCCAGCCCCCGGTTGGCAGTATCAATCCGGTCGGTAAAAACAGTTTTCAGATCATCACCACTGTCTGTACCGGAACAGAGACGCAAACCATCCTCATAGCACGTCCTGGCATCAAAATAACAGTCTGATTCCATATACCTGTCCCCTTTGGCCAATAAATCTGACGGGGACTTAGAAAATAACCGGCTGATAAAATTCACGTTAAAACCTTTCTAAGATCTGCAGAGCAGCGTTACACTTTCAAGATGGTAGGTCTGGGGAAACATGTCGATCGGAACAGACGTGACTACGTCGTAACCGTAACCAGTCAGCAATCCACAATCTCTCGCAAGAGTGTTTGGATCACACGAAACATAGATGATTTTGTTCGGTCGCAGGCTGACAATACCCGGAACAGCGTCTCCGGCTCCTGCACGTGGCGGATCAAGCAACACAGTGTCGAATGTTCGCCCCTGATCCACAAGAAGGCGCACGCCGGAGGCGACATCATCACAAAAAAACTCGGCATTTGCAACCTTGTTGTATACACGGTTACTCTCAGCAGCAAGGATTGAATCG
>JAAXXL010000083.1 GCA_013334485.1 Chlorobiaceae bacterium
GGAACAGCGCTTGTTGATCGATATTTTATCTCTCAAAGAACAATCTCTCAAAAAAGTGAGGGATCCGGTACCTCAACTGACATTATTTTAACCGGACACTACTGATGTTACGAGGAAATCGTTGAAAAAACACTGTAATCAGCTACATTGATACACCAATTAGTCTTTCGGTTTAAACAGGATAGGATGAATCAGGTATAGGAAGACTACAGGGAGTTGTTTTTTTACGGAAAGTCTTAATTGTAGTGTAAAATAATTCAGAATGGCTATTGAAAAAAGCATAGAAAAAGAGGTCGTTGACTATCTACGTGAAACGCCAAAAGCTATGGCTGTAGTTGTCGTAGCATTTCTAAGCGGTCATTTATGGGTTTTTGTTATAACCGCCTTTATTCGATCAAGGACAAAGGGGAATAAAATGGTACAATCCGTTATAGGTCGTACTGCAATAGGTATTGTCTGGCTAACAGGTATTCTTGTGCCATTATATTGTATGAAGTATGGAGACTTTGGGTTTGAGTATGATAGGATTCTTCAGGTGGCTATTCCGACAACTGTTACAGGCCTGTTTATTCAACTCTTTCTATTTATTATATTTATAACCGTTGGAGACCGCAAATGAAGCAGACGATTATTAATATTGTGAGCGGAAAAGGTGGCACAGGTAAAACTTTAATGGCCTGTGTTCTTGCTGACATGCTTGGAAATTCTCCAGAGTCAAAAGTTATTGTTGTTGATCTTGATTTTTTTGTACGAGGACTAACGTCTCTACTATACTTCCATCGAGAAGAAAAACTACAAATTGTTCCGGTAAATGAACTTACGGTATCTAATTTTTTTCTTCAAAAACTTCAGAAAAATAATCCAAAAAATGTGTCGATAGCAATTGCTAAGTATCGTTCCTTCGAAGTAGTTCCTGCTGTATCGCGGATTGATGAGCATCTTAATTTTCAAGATATTGGTCCGGATACCCGAGATGAAGCAGCATCAATACTTCGATATCTGATATCGAAGATTCCTCCTGATTTCCGATTTATTATTCTTGACAGTCGTGCAGGTTATGATGAACTTATAGCGGCGACTCATCAACTGAGTGATGTTAGTATTTGTGTCGAAGAGCAAGATCCAATATCTCGAGTGACGGCAGACAATCTTGTTTCGCAGTTGAATCAGGATGCAAAGACTCCTGTTTTTAGGATTATTAATAAAGTGAGAGGATTAACTACTCCTGATTTAATTCAATCTGCGTCTAGAAGCGTGACAGATCTTGGCGTTATTCCCTTTGATATGGACATATTGAATAGTTTTGGCTTGAAGGATTTCTGGGATCAAGTATCACGTTCATTGTACAGGTGGGCATTAGTGAGTGTGTGGAATCGTCTTTCTTCTAAACTTCAACTAGGAACCGAACTTAATCTACCAAGACTGAGTCCTTTGGCAAGCGAAAGTGTTGAGGCGAGAATTGGCATGCTGACTACTCAAGATAGAGTATTAGCCTTCTATGGATTGATATTGGCTGCAACTGGAATCTTTTACGGTCTATTTGGACAAGAGTTATTTTATGTTTTTAAAAATGATCCTACGCGAATTCTTTCATTAATCATGGGTTTTTCAGGCCTTTTGGTTGCTCTATTTGCTTTTATTCGTAAGCGTTAGAGACCCCATCATCGTAGGCCATTGGGTCGTATCTATTGTGGGCTCACGTCCCTTAGGATTGCAAATCAATCTCTGCCGCTCACCCATTCGAGGCCGGGGAGAACTCCCTGGCTTTTTTTGTGTCAGTGAGCGGGCTTTTTTGTATGTTCACGTGATAATGGTTATTGCCATACTGTTGCTGTTTTGTTGCTTTATGGCTATAAGTTGTTATAAAATATGGTAAATATATGAACAGCGGAGTTTTATGAGCAGTCTGAAAAAGGTTGGAAAAGATACGGCAGATCAGGTAAAAGAGGTGGCGATCAGTGAATTGCTGGCAAAAAGATGTGCTGAACTGGCACTTGAGAAAAAATGTGAGGATATAAAGATTCTTGACCTCAGGGGTCTGACCTCGATTACGGATTATTTTGTGATCATAACTGCTGATTCGGAGCGGAAGTCAAAGGCTGCGGCTGAGCATATTGTTGATGAGCTCAAGGAGGATGATGAGCGTCCGATGCACGTTGAGGGTATGGATTCAATGCACTGGATACTTCTTGATTATGTCGATGTTGTCGTGCATATTTTTATGCCTGATGAGCGTCGTTTTTACGATCTCGAATCGCTCTGGTCGGATGCACCCTCAGTTCTTGTGAGCTGAGCTTCGTCCTTATTCTATAAAGCTTTCGCGTGTTGCAATTGTTTGCATCATGAGAAAATTATGATGGATTTATATACATTCAGAGGTTGAGTTATTACTATCAATTATCTCCCAGGATTTAGCTATGCAGCGTGAAAGAATACTCCCGATCAGTATTGAAGAAGAAATGCGGGGTTCTTATCTCGATTATTCGATGTCGGTTATTGTCAGTCGAGCGTTGCCCGATGTTCGTGACGGTCTCAAGCCGGTTCATCGCAGGGTGCTTTTTGGCATGCATGAGCTTGGTCTTCAGGCCGGCAAGCCGCACAAAAAGTCGGCCCGTATTGTCGGTGAAGTGCTTGGCAAGTTCCATCCCCATGGTGATACAGCAGTATATGATAGTCTTGTGCGCCTTGTGCAGGATTTTTCGATGCGTTACCCGCTGATTGACGGTCAGGGTAACTTTGGTTCTGTTGATGGCGACTCTCCGGCGGCCATGAGGTACACCGAGGTTCGCATGAAGGCCATTGCCGGTGAAATGCTGAAGGATCTCGACAAAGGTACCGTTGATTTTGCCCTTAATTTTGATGACTCCCTTGAGGAGCCGACTGTTCTGCCTTCAGCGATTCCAAACCTGCTTGCAAACGGTTCATCAGGTATTGCGGTTGGTATGGCAACCAACATCCCTCCCCAGAATCTCAGGGAGATTGTTGACGGCATGATCGCCCTGATTGCCAATCCGGAGCTTGAGGTTGCCGATCTTATGAAGTTTGTCATTGCTCCCGATTTCCCGACCGGTGGTATTATTTATGGTTACGAGGGCGTCCGGAACGCTTACCTGACCGGAAGGGGCAAGGTGGTGATTCGTGCACGTGCTCTTGTTGAGGTGACCCAGAAAAACGGACGTGAATCCATCATCGTTACCGAACTCCCCTATCAGGTCAACAAGGTTCGTCTGATTGAGAAAATTGTTGAGCTGGTGCACGATAAAAAGCTTGAAGGCATTGCCGATATCCGTGATGAGTCCGACCGCGACGGTATGCGTCTCGTCATAGAGCTGAAGCGCGATGCCGTAGCCAAGGTTGTACTGAACAACCTCTACAAGCACACGCCGATGCAGGACACCTTCGGAGTGATCATGCTTGCTCTTGTTGACGGTGTGCCGAGGGTGCTCAATCTCAAAGAGATGATGATTTACTACATCAAGCATCGCAATGAGATTGTTCTGCGCCGCACGAAATTCGATCTTGATACCGCCGAAAAGAGAGCCCATATTCTTGAAGGATTGAAGATCTGTCTTGACAATCTTGATGAGGTGATCACCACCATCCGCCAGTCTCCCGATGCCAACACGGCACAGGAGAAGCTCATGGAGCGTTTCGGTCTTTCTGAACTCCAGTCCAAGGCTATTCTTGAGATGCGCCTGCAGCGCCTGACCGGCATGGAGCGCAAAAAGATTGATATGGAGTACACCGAGACACTTGCCCTTATAGAGGCACTCAAGTTTATTCTCAGCAGTCCCGAGAAGCAGATGGAGATTATCCGCGAAGAGCTGCTGAAGGTCAGAGAGGTTTACGGCGATGCCCGTCGCACAGAGATTGTTCCCCAGGAGGGCGATTTCTCTATTGAAGATATGATTGCGCAGGAAGATGTGGTTATTACTATTACCCATGATGGCTTCATCAAGCGCTTTCCGGTTTCCGGATACCGCCGTCAGGCCCGTGGAGGCAAAGGGGTAACCGGTGCACAGGCAAAGCATGATGACTTTGTTGAACACATGTTTATCGCCTCAACGCATAACTATATTCTCTTTTTTACCAATCGCGGACGATGCTACTGGCTGAAAGTTTACGAAATTCCCGAGGCAGGAAGGGCGGCACGGGGCAGGGCTCTTGCAAACATCATGGAGTTGCAGCCGGGAGAAAAAATCAGGGCTTACATCAATATCCGTAATTTTGATGAGCCGGGCTTTATCGTTATGGCGACGACAAACGGTATTGTCAAAAAAACACCACTCGAAGATTTTTCACATCCTCGACGCAACGGCATTGCCGCCATTACCATTGAGGAGCAGGATGAGCTTCTTGATGCCCGTCTGACCGATGGCGAACACCAGATTATTCTGGCCAAAAGCTCCGGCTTTGTTGTCCGGTTTGCTGAGGCTGAAATCCGCTCCATGGGCCGTACAGCCATGGGTGTCAAGGGCATTACGCTCGACGATGGTGAGAGATGTATTGCAATGGTAACCACCAAGCGTTTTGATACAGCGCTGCTTGCTGTTACCGATAACGGTTTTGGCAAGAGAAGTCGTGTAGAGGATTATCGTCTTACACGGCGCGGCGCAAGAGGAGTAATTACGCTCAAAGCTCATGAAAAGATCGGTGCGCTTGTCGGCCTGCTCGACGTCAACGATGACGATGATCTGATTATCATCACAACGCATGGAATTGTCAACCGTCAGCATGTATCTGATATCCGCCTCACCGGCAGGAACACCTCCGGGGTTCGTCTTATCCGATTGATGGCAGGAGATGTGATTTCCGCTCTGGCAAGAGTCCCGAAGAGTGATGAAGAGGGCGATGCTGAGTTCCCGATCGAAGATGCAGATGGCCAGATCGATCTGTTTGTCTGAGGATGAATTTCTGAAGAACCGGGTGCCTCTATTTATTGTTGTGAGAAGCCCGAGGACAAGGCGGATGGAGCACAGAAACCGGAGTGTACACTTAGTACATGAGGTTTTCGAGCACCATCCAACGCAGTAATCGGGTTTCGGAATAAATAAATAGAGGTGCCCAACCGATTGTTTTCTTAAACCGGAGAAAGGATATGGAACAGAAAAAACCTTACATCATCAAGGAGCAGCCGGGCACAAAGTACTATTGTGCCTGCGGCAGTTCAAAAAATCTCCCTTACTGCGACGGCGCCCATAAAGGGAGCGGCCTTCATCCGGTTAAGGTTGAGATTGATGAGGAAAAAACGGTTGCAATATGCAGTTGCGGCCTTTCAGCAAATCCGCCCTACTGCGATGGTTCCCATAAGAGTTCGCTGTAGGCTACTGCGGGTATTTTAATCTATTAAATCAACGACGAACGATTCCATGGCTCGACCGAAAAACGTTAAACATATTTTTGTTACCGGAGGGGTAATCTCCTCGCTCGGCAAGGGAATCCTTTCTGCATCACTGGGCATGCTGCTCAAGTCACGCGGCTTGAGAGTTGCCATACAGAAATATGATCCCTATATCAATGTCGATCCCGGTACCATGTCCCCCTACCAGCATGGTGAGGTCTATGTGACCGATGATGGCGCTGAAACCGACCTTGATCTTGGTCACTACGAGCGCTTTCTCGATGAATCAACCTCCCAGTCCTCCAACCTGACCATGGGACGGGTCTATAAATCGGTCATTGACAAGGAGCGCAGAGGCGAGTACCTTGGCGCAACAGTCCAGGTTGTTCCTCATGTGATTGATGAGATCAAGGACCGGATGGCAGAACTTGCCAAAAACGGTAATCTTGATGTCCTTATTACCGAGATTGGCGGCACAATCGGTGATATTGAATCGCTTCCCTTTCTTGAGGCTATGCGACAGATGAAGCTCGAGATGGGTGATCGTAACATGCTCAATATCCATCTTACCTTTGTGCCTTATATCAAGGCGGCCTGTGAGTTGAAAACCAAGCCGACACAGCACAGCGTAAAAATGCTGCTTGAGACCGGTATCCAGCCTGATATTCTTGTCTGCCGCAGCGAAAAACCGCTCTCAAAAGAGATCAAGAACAAGGTTGGCCACTTCTGTAACGTCAACGAACTTGATGTTATCGGTCTGAATGATTGCGATACCATTTATGATGTTCCGCTGCTGCTTTTGAAGGAGAAGCTGGATCTCAGGGTACTCAAGAAGCTTGGCCTCAAGAAATACAAAGAGCCGAATCTTGAATACTGGCGTGATTTCTGCAACAGGGTCAAGTTCCCGGAGGATGGCGAAGTCACTATTGGCATCTGCGGCAAGTATACCGAGTATCCGGATGCATACAAGTCGATTCTTGAGGCATTCATTCATGCCGGAGCCAGCAACAATGTGAAGGTCAATATCAAGCTTCTCCGTGCTGAGGACGCCGAAATCAATACCTTTGACTTGTCGAAAGAGCTGGAAGGTGTCAGCGGTATTCTTGTGGCACCCGGCTTTGGTGACAGGGGCATTGAGGGGAAAATAAATTTCATCCGGTACGCAAGGGAGAAGAATGTTCCGTTTTTAGGTATCTGCCTCGGGATGCAGTGTGCTACAATAGAGTTTGCACGCAACGTCTGTGGCTTGCAGGACGCCAACTCAACGGAGTTCAACAAGCGAACCCGTTTTGCCGTCATCGACCTTATGGAGCATCAGAAGAAGGTCAAGGAGAAAGGAGGGACGATGCGTCTTGGAAGCTACCCTTGTATCATCAAGGAGGGGTCGAAGGCCTATGCAGTTTACCAGAAGTTTCTGATCAACGAGCGTCATCGCCACCGCTTTGAGTTCAATAATACTTATCGCACAAGCTTTGAGGAGAGTGGCCTGGTCTTTTCCGGCACCTCACCAAACGGGGAGCTGGTGGAGATTATCGAGCTGAAGGATCATCGCTGGTTTGTCGGGGTGCAGTTCCATCCAGAGTTGAAGTCAAGAGTACAGAAAGTACACCCGCTCTTTCACGGCTTTGTCGCTGCGGCCAAAGAGTATGTTCAGGGGGGCCGTCAGATGGAGCTTCCTGTTGTGCAGCCATCGTTTATGCCTGTGGAAAATGAATCGGGAGAATAAAGAGAAAAGTGATATTTATTTGAGAAAAGGTTTGGAAGTGTGGTGTTGAGGTGATACATTAGGAGCCCGATGAAGGAAGCGCGAAAGTGAAGATAGAGTCGGGGGATAGCCTGAAAGATGGCACGTTATTTGACAG
>JAAXXL010000084.1 GCA_013334485.1 Chlorobiaceae bacterium
GGATACTCCTGTTGATAGGTTGTTTTAAGAAAATCCCTGAAACGAAGCTTATCGAGAGAGTCAACTTCTGCTTTTGAGGCAAGTTCATCAGCATGAAACTGATTGGTTATCTGAAACAATCGTCGTAACTCTTCCTTTGTATTGACTCGTCGCTTTTACAGCACCGTGACCGGGCCGTTCATCAATGCACTGGTGGGGCTATTGTTTAAACGGTAAAACTTTGTATTTGATAGTTTCAATATAGGATGTCCCGTATGATTTTCGCCTTTCTCAAGTTCACACTGAACATACTACAGTAGAGTTTGACGAGAACGCTCCCCAATAGCATTCACTTGTTTCTTTTCTTTTAGCCAATAACGGAAAAATACCGTACTTGTAGCTATATTATAACCTTATCGCTTACATTTCTTTAGTAAGAATCTCAGATGTAACGCTCCAAACACTTTCACCCGCTGTCACATGACCTTCCAAAGTCTTCTCGCCAAATACAGAAAACAGTCATTCTCCGAACGCGACAAAGGCGACCGGTTTGAGCGGTTAATGCAGGCATATCTCAAAACCGATCCCAAGTACGTTTATCGCTTCAAAAATGTCTGGCTTTGGAATGAATTTCCCGGTCGCAAGGATTTGGGCGGTAAAGATAGCGGGATTGACCTTGTGGCACAGACCAACGAAGGCGATTATTGGGCAATCCAGTGCAAATGTTTTCTGGCTGATGCCACCATTGACAAAAATGCAGTTGATTCATTTCTCTCCACTTCAAGCCGGGAGTTTAAAAACGACAGTTTTGAAACTGTCAGTTTCTCCCAACGCCTCTGGATTTCAACCACGAACAAATGGGGAGCAAACGCTGATGAGGCGATCAGAAACCAGAATCCACCGGTTTCAAGGATCAATCTGTATGATCTTGAGCACTCCCCCGTAGATTGGGAAGCTCTTGAGCAGGGGATTACCGGGGACGAGGCGCGCACAGCAAAAAAAGAGATAAAGGCGCACCAGCAAACCGCGCTTGACAATGCGCACAACTATTTCAAAACCGCAGATCGGGGTAAACTTATCATGGCCTGCGGTACGGGAAAAACATTCACCTCCCTTCGCATTGCTGAAAACGAGACGGATGGTCACGGGCTGATTCTCTTTCTTGTCCCCTCTATTGCCCTGCTTGGTCAAACCCTCAGAGCATGGACTGCCGATGCAAAGGAGCCAATCAACCCTCTCTGTATTTGCTCTGACCCAAAGATTACCCGCAAGCACGCCCGTAATGAAGACAGCGATTCCACCAGTGTTCTTGATCTTGCTTTGCCCGCAACTACCGACGTAGCCAGTATTGTCCGACAATTCAGGCGGTTGCAAGACGTTGAAACAGCAGGCATGACCGTTGTTTTCTCCACCTACCAGTCCATAGATGTCATCGCACAGGCACAAAAAGAGCTGCTCGGTTCAGGTGATACGATAAGCGGAATTTTTGATCTGATTATCTGTGATGAAGCCCACAGAACAACCGGTGTAACGCTCACTGAAGATGACTCATCGGCCTTTGTCAAGGTGCACGACAACAGCTTCATCAGGGCAAAGAAGCGCCTCTACATGACCGCTACACCGCGTCTCTACAACGATGACTCCAAGGCAAAAGCCGCTCAGTCTGAAGCGGTACTGTGCTCCATGGATGATTCGGCACTTTATGGAGAAGAGATCTATCGGATAGGATTTGGCGAAGCAGTTGAGCTGGGATTGCTGACTGATTACAAAGTTCTGATTCTGACACTGAGTGATACCGATATTCCCCCTGCGGTTCAGCATGCTATCTCGAATCAGGAGCATGAAATCAATGCTGACGATGCTTCCAAACTCATCGGCTGCATCAATGCACTTTCAAAACAGGTTCTCGGTGATGCCGGTGTGCTGAAAGCGAGCGATCCTGAACCCATGAGGAGAGCTGTTGCGTTTTGTCAAACCATCAAGGCCTCCAGAAAAATCACCGGCACCTTCAACAGTACAACGGAACTCTACCTGAATTCACTTCCGGAAGAGAAACGATCCCGGATGGTCTCTGTCTCTTCAGAGCATATTGACGGCACCATGACAGCGCCGCAGCGTGACGAACTGCTCGGCTGGTTGCAGGCAACAGATTCCGATGCAAACGAGTGCAGAATACTGACCAATGTCCGTTGCCTCAGTGAAGGGGTTGACGTGCCAACGCTCGATGCAGTCCTTTTTCTCTCGGCTCGCAACTCCATTGTAGATGTTGTACAGTCGGTCGGCAGGGTAATGCGCAAGGCTGACGGTAAAAATTACGGTTATATCATTATTCCGGTTGTTGTTCCCTCGGATATTGACCCTGCAAGAGCGCTTGATGACAATGAACGCTACAAGGTCGTCTGGTCGGTGCTCAACGCTCTTCGTGCTCATGACGACCGCTTCAATGCCACTGTCAACAAAATTGAACTTAACAGAAAGCGCCCCGATCAGATACTGGTTGGCCGACCCGATGGAGGTTATTACGGTTCAGGTGAATCCGATGATCTCATCATTGATCATCCCGGATCAAATGTATACCGCACTGCAGCAGAGCAGTTACGCGAACAGCTTGCCATGCAGTTTCAGCAACTGCAAAGTGTCTTTTTTGCACGAATGGTTCAAAGGGTAGGGGAGCGGGGCTACTGGGAGCAATGGGCAAAGAATGTTGCGGAAATTGCCCAAAGGCAGGCAGAAAGGATCAATCGCCTTGTCAGGGAAGATGGTGAACACCAGAAAGCCTTTCATGAATTTCTCTGCGGCTTGCAGAACAACATCAATCCTTCTATTACCGGGCAGGAAGCGGTTGATATGCTCTCTCAGCACATCATCACCAAACCGGTTTTTGAAGCACTCTTTGAAGGTTACTCCTTTGTTCAGCATAACCCGATCTCGCTCTCCATGCAGAGAATGCTCGATCTGCTTGAAACCCAGGCAATCGAGAAAGACACGGTAACGCTCGACAGGTTTTATGAATCGGTTCGCAAAAAGGCCCAGGGGATTGATAACGCTGAAGGCAAACAGCGCATCATCATTGAACTTTACGACAAGTTCTTCAAAACCGCTTTTCCCAAAATGGTGGAAAAGCTCGGCATTGTCTATACCCCGGTTGAGGTGGTTGACTTTATCATCCACTCGGTCAACGATCTGCTCAAAAAAGAGTTTGGCCGCACCCTCGCTGATGAAAACATTCACATTCTCGACCCCTTCACCGGCACAGGTACCTTTATCACCCGCCTGCTCCAAAGCGGCCTGATAGAGCAAAACGACCTTGAACGCAAGTACCAGAGCGAGATTCACGCCAACGAAATTGTGCTGCTTGCCTACTACATCGCAGCGGTCAACATTGAAAACGCCTATCACGACATGATGGGCGACGCCACACCCTACAAAGCATTCGACGGCATCTGCCTCACTGACACCTTTCAGCTCGGTGAAACCGATGCCAGTGCCGTGCTCTTTTCCGAGATGTTCCCGCAGAACTCCGAACGGGTATCAGCTCAGAAGAAGACCCCTTTACGTGTCATCATCGGCAATCCGCCCTACTCAAAAGGCCAAAAGTCAGCCAATGACAATGCACAAAACCAAAGCTATCTAACGTTAGATCGAAGAGTTGCTGATACATATGCCGCAGAGACTAATGCTACGAACAAAAACGCCATCTACGACTCCTACATCAAGGCATTCCGCTGGTCAACAGACCGGCTTGACCATGTGAATGGAGGTATTATCGCCTTTGTTTCTAACGGTGCATGGCTTGATGGTAGTGGAATGGATGGCTTGCGTAAATGCCTTCAAAAAGAGTTTTCAAGCATATGGGTCTTCAACCTGAGAGGGAATGCAAGAACACAGGGTGAACTGAGACGAAAAGAGGCTGGGAACGTTTTTGGAGGTGGCTCCCGTACACCCATAGCCATTACCCTTCTTGTCAAAAATCCGGATAAACCCGCAGGTAAAGCCACAATCCACTATGTTGATATCGGCGACTACCACAACCGGGAGGATAAACTTGCCATCATCAGCAAATACCGTTCAGTTGGCGATCCCGAAATGCCCTGGCAGACACTGCAACCCAACGAACACGGAGATTGGTTGAATCAGAGAAATGATCTCTTTGACACATATATTCCTTTGAATCCAGAAAAGAAATTTGATTGCAATTCAAAGTCATTATTTATCACCTATTCATTAGGAACTGCAACAGCAAGAGACTCTTGGGTGTATAGTTTTTCATCTTGCTCGATATCAAAAAATATGGCAGCATGTATTGCTTTTTACAATGAGCAAAGGATAGGTTATTTAATAGCAAAGCAGGAATTATCTGGTATATCGTTTGATTCTTATATATCAAATGACCCATCAAAAATCAGTTGGAATGACTCATTGAAAACATCTTGTGCTAAAAATGTAGAGTTATCTTTGATGCTATCTTCTTTGCGAATTGGCCACTATCGGCCATTCAATAAAAATCACTTATACTTCGATAAAGATTTCATTCAAAGGACTTATCAAATACCAAAGCTTTTTCCTACACCCGAAACTCAAAATCTGGTAATTTGTGTTTCCGGCTTAGGTGGAAGCAAAGAAAACACTACAATAATAACTGACTGCATTCCGGATTTAAATTGTCTTGATGCAGGAACCCAATGTTTTCCCCTCTACTATTACGAAGAGCGCAAGAAATCCAGCCCAACACTTTTTGATGCAGCCACAGAAAACGAGCATATCCGCCGCGATGGAGTTTCAGACTTCATCCTCGAACGCGCACAAAGGATGTATGGCAACCGCGTCACCAAAGAGGATATCTTCTACTACGTCTACGGCATCCTCCACAGCCCGGAATACCGCACCCGATTTGCCAACGACCTGAAAAAGATGCTTCCCCGTATTCCACTCGTTGAAGAGCCCCGCGAATTCTGGAGCTTCAGCAAGGCAGGCAGGGAGCTTGCTGACCTGCATATCAACTACGAAACCGTTCCTCCAAGCGAAGATGTTACCGTCACCGGTGCCGAAACCGGTCTTTTCACCGTTGAAAAAATGCGCTTCCCCAAAAAAGGCGAGAAAGACGCTATCATCTACAACAGCGCCATCACCATAACCAACATCCCCGCAAAAGCCTATGAATACGTGGTAAATGGCAAAAGCGCAATCGGATGGGTAATGGAACGCTACCAGATCACCACCCACAAAGAGAGCAACATCACCAACAACCCCAACGACTGGGCCAAAGAGGTCGGTAACCCCCGTTACATCCTCGACCTCATCCTGAGCGTGATAAATGTCAGCGTAAAGACCGTGGATATTGTCGCTGGATTACCTGAGTTGAAGTTTGAATGAGGTTATGGCCCGAAAACGCTTCTTTCGTTACGCCAGACAAAGGTATTGAAGAACATATCTTATTAATGTTTTTTAGAAAATATTTACAAATGGGCGCGTTTGAAATACTGACATTTTTTTATAACAATGCGATTACACCAGCTATTGTTGTTGCTGGTGTGGCATGGCTTTTCAAAACAATTGTAATTGACAGTCTTGGGAAAGAGAGTATAGCTTTGCGGGGGCAGATTGAACGCGATTCTGCTTTAGGAATTGAGAAGGTGCGAAGCATCTTTCTAATTGAGGTGGAGCAACTTCGCCATTCCTATAACCAAGAGTTGGAAGAGAAAAAGGTGCGTTTCGCTCGACTCCAGGATAAACGGCTGGAACCGATATTACGGATGTATAATGTACTTTCAGAGCTATCTGCGAGTGTCGAGCACATTCAGACACTCTATAGGTATGAGACTGATGACAGTGATGATATGGGATCTGAAGTAAAAGGAATTGAGGATCTGCTTCTTTCCGCTAAGACTGAGTTTACGAAAACACAGATTTTCTTGCCAAAGGCCATCGCAAATAGTGTTGAAAACTTTATGCAACCAATTCGTGACGCTGATTTGGCTTACTATATGGAAAGAGCTGATGGTGGCGATTCTCGCAAAGCGCTTATCAAGTATATTAACTGCCTGCGGGGTGACGAACGAAAAGTTATGAGCGAAATCGCTGATCAGGTTCGCAATTTGCTCGGCGTGGAAGAGATTGAGATAGATGTATGAGTCTTTCGTATAAAATTGAATCATGTTTTGCGCTTAAACGAGGTATTGTTACTACAATTAGCTTCTTCCATTCTAATCAAACTAAAATATTATTATGGATTCGCCGCCGACAATCCTGTATAAATATGTAACTATTGAAGACGCAAAAAAAATTTTACAAAACAATACTTTTAGAGCTACCCCTCCTAATGAATTAAACGATCCATTTGAGCTATTACCAGGATCCTTTAGTGGCTGTTCAAGAGAAGATATTAGAAAAGAAATAATGCAGCAGCCCGATGTATTCTTTGACATGGCTAAGGATTTATTGCTTTTTAAAGATATTGATGATTTTATAGAAAAGATAAATAAAAATGAAGTATTTATGAACAATGTTGTATCTGTCTTTTATGATAGTGACTTTTTAATGAATCAATTAATCGATTCCGTAAAAGAGTTTTCACGCAATATTGGTCTTATATGTTTTTCAAAGAATAAATCCAATATACTGATGTGGTCTCATTATGCAAACAACCATACAGGCTTGATAATAGGTGTTGAAAGTATTTTGTTTTCAAAGCTTTGGATTAAGGTTGATTACCAACCAAAAAGATTTGAGATTCCAGTTAGTATTGTGGAACGAAAGAAAAATCCGTTTGCTGTTTTAGGAAGAAAGTTGGTTGATTGGCAGTATGAGGAGGAATATAGGACTGTTACTAATCTAAGCGATTGCAAATATACCCTTGATTCATCGAAAAAATCAGGTAAGATATACCTGTATCCTTTTGATAAAGAGGCGATTAAGGAAGTTGTTTTCGGGATAAATACACCTGATAATGAAAAGCAGATATTGATAAACGAATTAAAAAGCAATTATAGTAGTTCAGTCGTAATTAAGAAGGCTGAACTTCATAAAACTGAGTATAAATTGATCTTGTAAGGTCTTTAAAATTATCTTTACCGATGGATGGTATTCCTTATAGCGATTATCTCATTTTTGTCGATGAAAGTGGCGACCATGGCCTTGTCACGCTGGATAAGGAGTTTCCCGTGTTTGCACTGGTGTTTTGCATCATCAGCA
>JAAXXL010000085.1 GCA_013334485.1 Chlorobiaceae bacterium
GGGAGAGAGTGTATGGCTGAATGTCGACATCCTGCTTACCCATGATGTCTGCGGCCCTCCCACTTTTGATATTTTCAAGCAGGAGTTCGGACCGGACGCCAAAGTCTGGGATCCGCAAAAAGTAGTGGTACTACCTGACCACTATATTTTTACGGCTAACGAACATGCTCACCGCAATATCGACTTGTTGCGCCAGTTTGCTGCCGAACAGCATCTTCCCCACTACTATGACGTCGGTTCAAACCGCTACAAAGGGGTCTGCCATGTTGCCCTTGCCGAGGAGGGATTCAATATTCCTGGCACCGTGCTCTTCGGAACGGACTCGCACACCTGTACATCAGGTGCATTCGGCATGTTCGGTACCGGTATCGGCAACACTGATGCCGCATTCATTCTCGGCACCGGCAAACTCTGGGAAAAGGTTCCTGAATCCATCAAGTTCACCTTTGATGGCGTGATGCCCGAATATCTTACAGCAAAAGATCTGATTCTGCAGATTCTCGGTGATATCACAACCGATGGAGCTACATACAGAGCAATGGAGTTCGACGGTGAAGCGATTTTTTCACTTCCGATGGAAGAGAGAATGACTCTCACTAATATGGCTATCGAAGCAGGAGGCATGAACGGCATTATTGCTGCCGACAGTATTGCCGAGAGCTATGTCAAAGCAAGAAGCAGTAAGCCCTACGAGATCTTCCAAAGCGATCCGGACGCAAAATATCACAGCAAGTATCACTACAATGTCCGTGACCTTGAGCCGGTTGTGGCCCAGCCGCACAGCCCCGATAACCGCGCCACCGTCAGAAGCGTCCAGGGCACAAAAATAACCAAGTCCTACATTGGATCGTGCACCGGCGGAAAACTTACCGACTTTGTGATGGCAGCAAAGATCCTGAAGGGGAAAAAGGTGTCGGTTACCACCAACATTGTACCTGCCACGGTTCTGGTAGCCAAAGCTCTTGAAACAGAACACTATGAAGGTGTAAGCCTGAAGCAGATTTTTGAGGACGCAGGGTGCAGCATTGCTCTGCCTTCATGCGCAGCATGCCTCGGTGGTCCTTCCGATACCGTCGGACGTTCGGTTGACAACGATCTTGTGGTATCCACCACCAACCGTAACTTCCCCGGACGTATGGGCAGCAAGCACGCAGGTGTCTACCTGGCCTCCCCGCTCACAGCGGCAGCATCAGCAGTTACGGGCAAACTCACCGATCCGAGAGATTTTCTCTGACCGGCAGAACAGGCAACTATGAACTTGTAAGAACAACAACCCACTATGGACACAATAATACAGGGCAAAGCCTACGTACTGGGCAAAAATATCGATACCGACCAGATCATTCCGGCCGAACATCTTGTCTACAGCCTCTCCGACCCCGAAGAGGTAAAACTTTATGGCAAATATGCCTTGTCGGGCGTTCCTCCCGAGCAGGGGGGACTGCCTGAAGGCAATATCCCCTTCATCCGGGACGGAGAGTTCAGCTCCGACTACACCATCATCATTGCAGGCCCGAACTTCGGCTGCGGTTCGTCAAGAGAGCACGCTCCGTTCGCCCTGAAAGTAGCCGGGGCAAAAGCCATTGTCGCTGAATCATACGCACGGATTTTTTATCGCAACTGTGTAGACGGCGGCTTTGTTATCCCCTATGAGACGGCTGAACTGCTCAACCAGGTTATCAAGACCGGTGATGAGCTGAAAATCGATGTAAAAGCCAACACCATCGAAAACCTTAGCCAGAAGGTCACCTACAAACTCAGTGCGCTGGGCGATGTATTCAGCATCATAGAGGCCGGCGGGATTTTCGCTTATGCCCGACAGGAAAATTTAATGGCGCAAAGCTGATTTATGAGTGTTCAATCAAAAAAAATAGAACTTTACGACACCACCCTGCGTGACGGTACGCAGGGTGAGCATATCAATCTTTCAGTTCAGGACAAGCTGCTTATTGCCGAGAAGCTTGACGAGTTTGGCATGGATTACATTGAGGGGGGATGGCCAAGCAGTAATCCTAAAGATGAGGAGTTTTTCATCAAAGCCCGCAAGCTTGATCTCAAGCAAGCCAGGCTCTGCTCTTTCGGGTCGACAGCCCGTTTTGCAAAAAGTGTTGACACTGACCCTAATCTCCTCGGACTCCTCCAGTCAGAGACACCGGTCATCACAATCTTTGGCAAAACCTGGCAAGCCCACTCCGAAAAAAGTCTAGGGATTTCAGACGAGGAGAATGCCGAGTTGATCTATCGCTCGGTCGCTTTTCTCAAAGGAGAGGGACGTGAAGTATTTTTTGATGCCGAGCACTTCTTTGACGGCTACAAGAACAATCAGGATTTCGCTCTGAAGATGCTGCTTTCGGCGGTTCAGGGTGGAGCATCGAGAATTGTACTCTGCGACACCAATGGCGGCTCACTGCCGCATGAAGTGACCGAAATCGTCCACCACGTGCTGCAGGTGACCGGCACTCCAGTAGGCATCCACAGCCATAACGACGGAGATCTGGCCGTAGCAAACTCCATTGCCGCAGTCATGGCAGGAGCAAGCCACATCCAGGGAACCATAAACGGTATCGGTGAACGGTGCGGCAATGCCAACCTCATCAGCATTATTCCGAACATCATTCTGAAGCTTGAAGGCAATAGCACCTCTGTAAACAATCTCGGCAAGCTTACTCAGCTCTCCAAGTTCGTCTATGAGATTCTCAATATGCCCTCAAATACAAGGGCTCCATTTGTAGGGAAATCAGCCTTTGCACATAAAGGTGGCATCCACGTCAGCGCCGTCATGAAAGAGAGTTCGCTCTATGAGCACATCGATCCGGCTCTGGTTGGAAACCGTCAGAGAGTTCTTGTCTCGGAGCTTGCCGGCCAGAGTAATATCCGTTACAAGGCCAATGAGCTCGGTATTGCCATTCCTGAAAAAGGGGAACAGATCAAAAACCTTGTCAACCATATCAAGGAGCTTGAGCACAAGGGATACCAGTTTGACGGCGCAGAAGCCTCTTTTGAGCTGATCCTGCAAAAGGAGCTTGGCAACTTCAAGCCATTCTTTGAAGTGCTTGAAACAAAACTGCATATCGAGTCATCCAGAGATGCCAAAAATGTCGATCAGGCCGTTCTCAAGGTTCTGGTTGGCGGAGAGATTGAGCACATTGCCGCCGACGGTGACGGTCCCGTCAACGCACTCGACAAGGCTCTGCGCAAAGCTCTGATCCACTTTTACCCGGAAATCAAAGGTATCAAGCTTGTTGACTACAAGGTGCGCGTACTTGAAGAGAAACGCGGCACCAGCGCCAAAGTGAGAGTACTGATAGAGACCAGCAACGGACGAATTACCTGGGGCACTGTTGGCGTTTCAACCAACATCATCGAAGCCAGCCTGCAGGCACTCCAAGACAGCATGAACTATCACCTCTTCACCGTCAAGGCAGCTTTACCGAGAGCAGAAGAAAATCTGCAATCATAATCCTGCATCAAATATCGCGCAGCCACAATCCTGAAGTTAAAAATCGGATTGGGATGCGCGATTTCTCACTCCCCTGCTAAAATCCCTTTCCCCGTTTGCTTGTTTTGAATCCGCACAGATTACGCTTATATTACAAACATATATCCGCAACTCGTTCAGTGCCGATTTCAATCCCGACAGTTCGGGACAAAGAAAGCAATTATATCGCGTAACAAATTACCAGGGGCGCCCTTATGCGAATCCATGATCTGGACCCGGAGAACAGGCCAAGAGAGCGGTTTCTTTCAAGCGGGCCGGCCTCTCTCAGCCCGGCTGAACTTTTGGCGATTATACTGCGATCGGGCACAAAAAATCATAACATTGTAGACACCTGCAATGAGCTCATCGCTCGTACAGGGCTTGAAAAACTGAGCGACTTGACAATCAGTGAGCTACAGAAAACCAGGGGAATTGGAGAAGCGAAGGCGATGCAGATCGTTGCGATTTTTGAACTTAACCGGCGACTTCACTACAGTCGAAATCAGAATAAAAAAATTCAGGCGGCCCGTGACGTCTTTGAATATATGACAGGAAGGATACCTGACGAGAAAAAAGAGCACCTCTTCGTTCTCCACCTGAACACAAAAAATCAGATTATCAGGAGTGAACTTGTCTCTGTCGGAACACTTAACGCATCACTGATTCACCCAAGAGAGGTATTCAAAGCAGCCATCAGAGAGAGTGCTCACTCCATTATTTTAGTACATAACCATCCCTCAGGAGATGTAGAGCCAAGCAATGCAGACCGTCAAGTCACCTCTCTTCTCAAAGAAGCAAGCTCGCTTATTCAGATCGATCTCCTCGATCACATCATCATTGGCACAACTGGCTGGTTCAGCTTCAGGGAGAACTCCCTGCTTGTGTAAAGCAGCAGAGCTTTACCCGTAAGACTGAATCCGGGGCTGATCTACTTCAGGCTGACTGATTCCCGAAGTTTCGCGAACATTCTTGGCCTGCAAACCTTTCTGGGTTGTATCAAGCTCAAAGTCCACTTCGGCATCCTGGTTAAGTACCTTGAAGCTTTGGTCTGAAAGAATGGCTGAAAAATGAACAAAAATATCTTCACCACCATCCGGATTCAAAATAAAGCCATACCCCTTTTTGCCGTCAAACCATTTAACTTTACTTATTGCCATGATTAATGTCAGGAGTTTTCCGCAGTTGGTAAAAGTGATGCCCTATACACCCATTCACTTTAATATATAAAGAATATATATCAAAAAATCACACACAGCAATATATAACACCGCTTTATTACTTATAGCATTTTCCCCAAAAAAAAATAACAATGGCAGGCGAATACGTCCGGATTACCCGAATATATTACAGGGCATCTCTATTAATTGTCGTGAGAAGCCCGAGAACAAGGCGGACGGAGCGCAGAAACTGGAATGTACACGTAGTACATGAGGATTTCGAGCACCGCCCAACGCAGTAATCAGGTTTCGGAACAAATAAATAGAGGTGCCCTACAATCAAAAAGAAGTTAGCAGTGACAGTCATCACCGCTGAAGGGGAAAAAATGGGTATATATTTGCGCGGGTTAAGAAAAAGCACAGAGTCGGCTTTGCTTCTCTCTGAAACAGAAATTCAGAAGCACCGACTCTGCACTTGTCCAATGAAAGACATGTGAGATTCAGAACACTATAAAATCTTTATGTTCAATTTCAGGTATTCCGGCTAATTTCGCAATCTGCACAGCCACTTCGCCTCCTTTGCCATCAGCGTCATAAAACAGATTGCCTGTTTTAGCGTCATAGATGATCCTGTCATCAGCATCATGGGCGGCACTTCCAATCCAGAATGCATTACTACCCAGAGTACCATTGCTTTTCAATTCAGTAAAAATTTTTGATGAAAGATGGATGGAATCATCATCATGACTGAAGTCAGTGATCGTATCAATATTGTCCCGACTTGCCGGAGTATCAAATACAAAACTATCCTTACCTTTTCCGCCGGTTACGATATCATTACCCAATCCGCTATCGATAGAGTCATCCCACAGAGAACCAATCACTATCTCATCATAACTGGTACCGGTAATAGTGAATGTATCCTTATCATGCTCATCAAGCTTGTCGTTACTCCCCAATATCGTCACCGTTATCGCCTGAGTTGAGCCATCTGCACTCTGGACTTTGAAACTATCACTCAGCTTTTCGCCGACATTCAGACTGTCAAACGCACTGTGCGCTGTGTAACTCCATACGCCATCCTTGCCAATACTGAATGTACCATATCCATCCGTTCCTTTTACATCGTTCTCGGCAATAAAGGAGATCGCTGAACCGTCCAAGCTCTTTGCATGGAGTGCTCCGCCGACTCTTATCGGGGTATTGGTTTCCGCAACAATCGCACTGCTTGGGCCGCTTATCAATGCCGGATCACTCGTGCCGGTTATCGTAACTGTTACTATCTGCTCAGTGCCGTCTACCGTATTGACGGTAAAGTTTTCTTTCAGCTTCTCTCCGACATTCAAACTGTCAAATGCACTTTTCGCCGTGTAGCTCCAAGCTCCGTTCGAATCAATATTGAAAGTACCAGTGCTTCCAACCGTTGCCACCTGCTCAATAAATAACGCTGAATTATCCACATCTGTAGCATGCAAAACGCCTCCTGTTGTTATCGGAGCATTCGTCTCTGCTACTGTTGAACTGCTCTTCCCGGTTATTTCCGCTGCATCATTGACTCCCTTTATCGTTACCGCGACGATCTGCTCCGTGCCATCTTCGGTCATGACCGTAAAGGTTTCACGCTGACTGTCTCCGACATTCAGCGAGTCAAATGCTCTGTCCGCAATGTAACTCCACACTCCATGAGTATCAATACTGAACTTGCCGTATACACCGTCCACATCACTCTGTGAGGCAAAGGCAGAGGTATTGTCGACATCCGTTGACACCAGCGTACCACCGGTCGTTATCGGTGCATCCGTCTCTTCAACTGTAGAACTGCTCTTGCCTGATATTTCCGCTGCATCGTTCGTGCCAGTTATCGTCACGGTTACCAACTGCGGCGTACCGTCCACGGTCTTGACTGTAAAGCTGTCCGTCAGCGTGTCTCCGACATTCAAATAGTCATAAGCACTGCCTGCCTCATAACTCCATACTCCGTTGGCATCAATACTTAACTTTCCGTATACACCATCAACGTCACTCTGTGAGGCAAATGCCGAGGTGTTGTCGACATCCGTTGACACCAGCGTCCCTCCTGCCGTTATTGCGACATTCGTCTCATCGACACTCGCGCTGCTCGTGCCGGTGACACTTGCTGCATCGTTTGTTCCGGTTATCGTCACGGTTACCAACTGCGGCGTACCGTCCACGGTCTTGACTGTAAAGCTTTCCGTCAGCGTGTCTCCGACATTCAAATAGTCATAAGCACTGCCTGCCTCATAACTCCATACTCCGTTGGCATCAATACTGAACTTTCCGTATACACCATCAACGTCACTCTGTGAGGCAAATGCCG
>JAAXXL010000128.1:0-1118 GCA_013334485.1 Chlorobiaceae bacterium
CCCCAGCAGTTCCTGAATATACCGGAGGTCTGTTCCTGATTCCAAAAGATGTGTAGCGTAAGAGTGTCGCAACCAATGCAAAGTTACCGGCTTTGATATTTTTGCCTTAAACCACAGGCATAAATCAGGCTCAACATCGTGCGGTGCTTTTGGTTTCTCAAAACATTGGGCAGTTTGTGTTCGCAACGTGGACGGTCTAATTGTTCTGTGATCAAAAGGGTGCTACGTGTTGTTTTAAAAAAAACAGTCTGGCGGCATTGACCGCCTGGTTTTGATAAGAAAAATTGAACTTTCTTTTCAATTCTCCTGATCATGTCATAAGTGGTTATTTGTAGACCCTGACATTTCCTCATTTTACTATAATATTTTCAATGATTCACTAAAATTATGGCCATTTTAAAGAGAGCTGAATGATTATCGCAGAGCTCCAAAACCTCCAGCAGCATGAGATACAAGCCTTACTTGTGTCGCATTACTCCGACGACCCGGCAACGTTTGCTGGCGATGGACTTCAGGGTGATGTGCGGCACCCACTCCATGACAAAGGTGTGGGGGATATCACTTTTTTCGGGTTGACTCGAGTACTGTATCGCTCTTCAATGAAAATCATTTTGTAAAAGATAATCCAATGGATTACCTTGATGTATGAGCATTACTATAGTTGAACTGCCGGAATTTATCCGTCAATCGGAAAAATTGTTCAATGCTGAGGAGCATGATCTTCTGCTTTCATTTTTGGCGACCAATCCGACGGCTGGACTTCTGATTACGGGTATCGGAGGGATTCGGAAGCTGAGATGGGCAGAACAGAACTAACTGGCAGGGCTCACTAAAATATTGGTTGCAACATACAGGGATAAAAATGGATAATGCATTTGAGAGTATAAAACGTGGGCTTGAAGAGGCTATTGAGTACTCACAAGGAAAAAAAATAGAGGTCAGGGAATTCCACCCTGAACCGGTCAATGTGAAAAGCATCCGGCAAAAAACAGAACTGACTCAAGAGGAGTTTGCGGCAGCATTCGGAATCAGTGTTGCAACCTTGAGACATTGGGAACGAGGTGACCGAAAGCCCCAAGGCCCGGCACTCGTCTTGCTCAATTTAGTCAGGAAGTCTC
>JAAXXL010000128.1:1128-2087 GCA_013334485.1 Chlorobiaceae bacterium
GCATGTTTTGAATAGGTGAGCGTTAATGCTTTCTTTCTCTTTCACCCGCTCGACATAAGTTTGTGACTATCGCAGAACTTCAAAACCTACTTCATCCGGAGATTCAATCCTTGCTTGCGCAGCATCACTCCGATGACCCAGCTGCTTTTGCCATGCAGTTTCATGGCCGCAGGGATTTGCCGGTACGGGCAATGGCGGAACAGCTTGCCTGTCGGCAGAAGGCTGTAAAAAAACTACCCACGCTTTCACAGCACAATCTGCTGTATACACCGTTAGCGCTTGAGCAGGCTTCCGGGGAGCGCACTGCCGCTTACAAGGCCTCGTTTATGTCGGGCGAGAGGGCGATTGATTTGAGCGGCGGGCTTGGCGTTGATGCGATGTTTCTGGCGCGGGTGTTTCAGGAGGTGGTTTACTGCGAGCGTGATCCTCTGCTTTGTGCGGTGGTTGAGCATAATTTGAAAGTGACCGGGATTGCCAATGTCGAGGTAAAGAACGGCGACAGCATCAGCCTGCTTGCCGGGTACCCGGATGACTTTTTTGACTGGATTTTTGTTGATCCTGCACGTCGTGAGGAGGGGCGCCGTTCCATAGCGCTGGAGGCGGCAAGTCCTGATGTTGTGGCCTCTCATGATCTGCTGCTCCGTCATGCGCAGCAGGTCTGCATCAAGGCCTCTCCGGCACTCGAAATCAGCGGGCTGAAAAAGCTGTTCCCTGCCCTGCACACGATTGTTGTGGTGTCGGTTGACCGGGAATGCAAGGAGATTCTGCTGCTGCTTGAGCGCTCCTCCTCTGCGGATGGGCCCGTGCAGGTAAAAGCGGTCTGCCTGAACGCTGAATGGGAGGAGATAACTGAAGTTGTCGGTGGTGGAGAAACAGAGAGAGTTGTTGCTGCCTCAGTGAAGGAGTATTTATACGAGCCTGATCCGGCTATTATCAAGGCGAGGCTTTCGGCGGTGCTT
>JAAXXL010000024.1 GCA_013334485.1 Chlorobiaceae bacterium
AAGATGGTTGATTTATGGCTGAAGAGTTTCATCAAGAAGCATGATGTGGATTTTGTTGTCTGCAACGGAGAGAACGCTCATCACGGCAAGGGGATGAGTCTTGAAGCGCTCAACCAGCTTGTTGCCGCCGGGGTCAATGTGGTGACGGGAGGGAACCATACCTGGAGCAATTTCAACTTTTTCGATACCCTTAAAACCCATCCCCAGGTACTGCGTCCGCTCAACTACCCGAAAGGTACCTACGGCAAGGGCTATGGCATATACAAGCTTCCCAACGGACTTGGTGACATTGCTGTGGTCAATCTTCAGGGAAGAACCTTCATGTACTCCATCGATTGTCCTTTCAGAACTGCCGACTGGGTGATCAAGCAGATCAAGGAGCAGAACAAGGATTCAGTCAGGTTTATTTTTGTCGATTTTCACGCCGAGGCTACTGCTGAGAAAATCGCTCTCGGCTGGTACCTTGACGGTCGGGTTTCAGCCGTGATCGGTACCCACACCCATGTGCAGACCGCTGATGAGCGAATTCTGCCGAAAGGGACAGGATACTGCTCCGATGCAGGCATGACCGGGCCTCACAACTCGGTTATCGGTATGCAGATCAAGTCGGCTACTGACAGAATGCTCTACCAGACGCCTCACAAGTACGAGTGCGCAGAGGATGATGTCCATTTTGCCGCTGTACTTCTCTCGCTTGACCACTCTACCGGCAAAACCCTCGGAATCGAGCGGATATTCTATCCCGAGTACGACCGCGGTGTGGTGTAGGAAAGATCGATTGTTATCAACAAAAAAGCCCTCATGAGAGGACTTTTTTGCTTTCGTGGGTGTGGATTTCGTATAGAGTCCGGTGTGTCATCTCGAACGTAAGAGAGAGATCTCTCCTTTCAATCGAGATGACATAATGCGCAATCCATAATCGATTTATCTCAATCCCTGCTCGAACTCCTCTGCTATAATCACATCCTCTTCGCTTCCGATATAGAGCGGAGTGCGCTGATGAAGTGTGGTTGGCTGAATGTCAAGGATGCGGTTTCTGCCGTCCGTTGCCCGGCCACCTGCCTGCTCGCAGATAAAGGCAAGCGGATTGGCTTCATACATAAGCCGGAGCTTTCCCTTGGTGTGCTTTGTTGTTGGAGGATAGACGAAAACACCTCCGGTCAGCAGGTTGCGGTGGAAGTCGGCGACAAGTGAGCCGATGTAGCGGGTGCTGTACGGCCGTCCGGTTGCAGGATCCTCCTCCTTGATATAGTCGAGATATTTTTTTGTCCCCTCGTTGAACTGAGAGTAGGAGCCTTCATTGATCGAGTAGTATTTGCCCCGTTTCGGGGTGACAATGTTATCGTGGGAGAGCAGAAACTCGCCGATGGTCGGGTCGTAGGTAAAACCGTGGACTCCATGACCGGTGGTGTAGACCATGACCACTGAAGAGCCATAGATGACGTACCCGGCGGCAACCTGTTCGTAACCGTGTTGCAGGCAGTCGTTGATGTTTGCCTTGCAGGGGTCGTCACCTTTCAGCCGATAGATGGAGAAGATGGTTCCGACACTGACATTGACATCAATATTCGAGGAGCCGTCGAGCGGATCGAACAGGAGGACATAGCTTCCTGTCTCGTTTTTCGGCGGTATAATGATCCCTTCGTTCTCCTCTGAGCCCATGACGGCAAACCGTCCATGCTGGCCGATGGCGGAGATGATTTTTTCATTGGCGAACAAGTCAAGTTTTTTGACCTCTTCCCCCTGGACATTGGTGCTTCCTGCTAAACCGAGAATATCAACCAGTCCTGCACGGACAACCTCTCTTCTTACCAGTTTTGCCGCAAAGGCGACATCAGTGAGCAGGTCGGTAAGCTCGCCGTGTGCTTCGGGGAAATACTTCTGTTGTTCGAGGATATGTCGTTCAATGGTAATCAAATTGCTCATGCGCTTTGTTCCTGATGGTTAGTTGGAAAGGAATAAATCAGAGATGTGAAAGTTAAATGTAGAAATATTCATCTCCTCTTTCAAATAGGTCAGGGGTGACTTTACTGCTGTTTTTGTAAAGAAATGGCGAAGTGTTATATACCTTGACTCATTTTTACAGCAAGCACTCTCTTCTCTCACTCATGAAACGATACCGCTGGAATTTACTCTCTCCTGATGAGCAGGTTGTTTCTGCTCTTTCAGAGTCTATCAATGTCAGCCAGCCTGTTGCAAGAGCATTGTGCAATCGCGGTGTTACGACGTTTGACGGGGCAAAGGATTATTTCCGTTCCTCTATTGAACATCTCCCATCACCTTTTCTCATGCAGCAGATGCAGTGTGCGGTTGACCGCATTATGGAGGCAATCAGAGTGCAGGAGAGGATCATGATCTATGGCGATTATGATGTTGACGGAACAACCGGTACGGCGATGCTTTTTCTCTTTCTGAAAGAGCAGGGCGCACAAGTTTCATGGTACATCAACGACCGGTTTACCGAAGGGTATGGTTTATCCTCCGAAGGTATTGACTCTGCTGTCGGGCAGAAGGTGAGGCTCATTATTACTGTTGATTGCGGTATACGGGCGAATGCGGAGATAGGGAGGTGCAGGGAGCTTGGTATTGATGTGATTGTTTGTGATCATCATGAGCCGGATGATCTCCCTCCGGCTTATGCTATCCTCAATCCGAAGGTTCCGGGATCAACCTATCCATTCCGCGAACTATGCGGGTGTGGTGTTGCCTTCAAGCTGATTCAGGCAATCGTCCTCAATTCAGGAGACGAGAGCGAATGCTGGCTAAAATATCTTGATTTTGTTGCGATTGCTACTGCGGCTGACATGGTCTCTCTCGAAGAGGAAAATCGGACCCTGGTTCGTGAGGGGTTGAAAAGAATGCGGAAACTGCCGAGAGGTAATTTCAAGGCAATGTTTTCACTCATGAAGGTTGACCAGTCAGAGATTGGCATGTTTCATATTGCTTTTGGTATTGCACCGCGTATCAATGCTGCCGGTAGAATGCACTCGGCAGAACTTGCCATGGAGTGGCTGCTTTCTGAATCTGAGGCCGTTGCTATCTCTCATGCCAGGGCACTTGAAGAGGTGAATGTGCGTCGAAGGGAGGTTGATGGCGACATCATGACAAAGGCGGAAAAAATGGTTGCAAGCCATTTCGCCTCATATTGCTCTTCGATTGTGCTCTATGATGAGTCATGGCATCTTGGGGTTCTTGGTATTGTGGCATCCAAAATGCTCGAAAAACATTATCTCCCGACCGTGATTCTTGGCAGCATGAACGGATTTATCAAAGGATCGGTCAGGAGTGTCGAAGGGTTCAATGTCTATGAGGCTTTACAGGAGTGCAGTGACTGGCTCGAACAGTTTGGAGGCCATAATCAGGCCGCCGGCGTTACACTCCGTCCGGAAAATCTTGCGGGATTCCGTAAAAAGTTCAATGAGGTGTGTGCGGCAGGCCTCTCCCTGGGTGAGCGGCAGAAAGTGCTTGCCGTAGATGCAGAGCTTCCGCTTGAGGAGATAACATCGAACTTTCTCAATGTACTCGCTCAGTTTGCGCCCTTTGGATATGGTAACCGAGAGCCACTTTTTGTTTCACGGGAGCTCCAGCTTTTTGGCTCTCCCAGGCTTCTTCGCCAGCGGCATGTGAAATTTTCGGTCAGAGATAGCGGTGGTCGGGTTTTTGACGTTATCGGCTTTGATCGCCCTGATATTTACGACGAACTATCCTCACTATCCCGTCCGGTATTTGTAATGATCTACTCCGTTGAAAAAAGGATGTGGAATAATCGGGAGCAGATGCAGATCAAGTTGCACGACCTTGAACTTCGGAACAAACCGAAGAGCTGAAGGGCTCCTCTATTTATTTGTTCCAAAACCTGATTACTGCGTTGGGCGGTGCTCTGCTGTTTCTGTTTTAGCCGATCACGTTTCCAGTTGATCAGGCACACTTTTTTCATGCCTGATTTTGCCGAGGATTCCGCCAAGTGATGAGATCGCAGAGATAGCAAAGAAAATGAGCGACAGGGCTATGCCGGTTCCTGTTGCAAGGTGTATGGCATTGAGCATATAGTAGAAGGTGATTTCGCGTGCTCCGGCCCCTCCAATGGTGATCGGCAGGATTGTGGCTACAGCCGAAATCAGAAAGATTGCCAGGTAGTCGATGATATTTGCGTTCTGCGAGAGAGCCTTGAGAATGAAATATGCCGATACAACCTGGGTAACCTGAACAAGCATTGACTCTATTGCCGTGATCGTGAATATTCCGAGAAACTGTTTGTAGAAGAGCTTGTTCAGCAAAATCGACAGGGGATAGATACCCGCGAGCAGCACCCATGTCCAGGGAATCAGATCGGGAAACAGTGTGGCATAACTGCTTGGTAGCAGGAGAATGATTGAAAGAAAAACAAGTGCGACCATCCCGCAGATTCTGTCCCACAGGACGGCGTGAAAGATGTTGATTGTTTTCAGCCCGTGGTTTTTCTTCAAAACAAAGATTTTGTAGCCATCCCCGCCGATACCTCCCGGAAGAAACAGATTGTAGAACATGCCCAGATAGTAGAGCTTGAGGTTGTAGATGAAGGAGAGTTCAAGACCTATCGCCCTGAAAAAGCGGTTCAGGCGTATGGCATTGAAAACCTTGGAGATGTTGAAAAAAAGAAGGGAGAGCAGAAGGTACCACGGGTTTGCACTGCTGATAATATCGGCCAGTTGTTTGATATCGGTCTTTTTCAGCACCAGATAGAGGGCCAGAGAGGTGAAAAGAAGCTGAATCAGGGGTTTGAGCAGCTTTTTCAGACGGGTGTTACTGTTTGCCAATGATCTTTCTGATGATATAGGGTTTCTTGTTCTGTGACTCGTAATAGGTACGCATGATGAATTCAGCTATAAACCCGGTCGTAATAAGCTGTATGCCGATAAAGGTCATGATGATGCCCAAAGATAGCAGTGGTCGTCCGCCGATCTCCTCGCCCATAATTTTCACAACGAGCAGGTAGAGGTTCAGTGCCAGACCGATAAACAGCGAAGAAAATCCAAGCGAACCGAAAAGGTGCATCGGCTTCTGGCTGTATTTCTGAAAGAATACCATGAAGAGCAGATCACTCATCACCTTGAAGGTTCTGCCTATTCCGTATTTTGACTTGCCGAACTTTCTTGCATGGTGCCGGACATCGACTTCTGCCATATTAGCCCCGTAAAGCTGAACAAGAACCGGAATAAACCGGTGAAGCTCACCGTACAGGCCGAGATTTTTAGCGACATCCTTTTTGAAAACCTTCAGGGTGCATCCATAGTCACGGATGTGAACATTGGTGAGTGTCCGGATAAGGGCATTTGCGATCGTGCTGGGGATTTTTCGCAACACCATGCCGTCCTGTCGTCCGGCCCTTCTGCCTGCCACAACATCCAGATCGTTGTCATAAAGGTAGCGCATCATCATCGGAATATCTGCAGGATCGTTCTGCAGGTCACCGTCCATGGTTGCAATCAGCTCCCCCTTTGCGTGATCAATTCCTGCGGCCATGGCGGTTGTCTGCCCGTAATTTTTGTTCAGGACAACCAGTTGCAGGTTAGCGGGGGCATTTCTCTGGATTTCAGCTACCGTGCCGTCGCTGGAGCCATCATCAACCAGAACGACTTCGTGATCGATGTCGCCGAGAGATGAAGCGAGGGCAGCAAACAGCGGTTTGATGTTCTCAACCTCATTCATGACAGGGATGACAACAGAGAGCTTCATGATATTTGCTTTATTGCTTTGTTTTGACCAGCACAATACCGCGTTTGCTATAGAGCATGGCCGGGCTGTCAAGAGTTCCAAGTTGCTTGACCGTTGTCAGAACAACCTCTCCCGGCAGCGGGTCGCGCCTTTCAGCAAAAGATTCCGAATATACGAAAAATGAGGGGTAATAGACTTTCCACATCACGATTTTATACCCCTCTCTTTTGGCAAGAAGTGCAGCCTCCTTTACCGGTTCCTGGAGGAGTTTACCGGCAATCGGCATAAGATGGATATTGATGATCAGTGCAAAAATCACTCCCACAGCAACAAGTTTGTTTTCGGCAGAAAACCGGGGCAAGAACTGTATAGCCACTATTCCGATAAGGGCGGCAGAGATTACTATGATGTGCGACAGACCGGTAAGTTCAATACCCGAAGCAATCACAGCAAGCAGGTAGGTGTCGGTGGTGTAGCTCATGGCTGTGCGGGCAATAACCGGAAGGAGTGCAAGCAGCGCAAGGAGTATCATCGGCCAGAGTACAAGCATGCGTGGATGGCGGCTCATCGGCAAGGCCCTTGCCATGAGCATAAAGAGAGGTGTGTAGCCGTAGATGACGTAGTGAGGCAGTTTTGTGCCAGAGAGGGAGAAAAAGATAAAGACAAAACCGAACCAGATCAGAAGAAAGCGGTTCTCACGGTTGGCAAAGAGTTTTTTCAGGTTGAAAAGTACCGTAAAGAGGAGCCCTGTGAAGGGCATTAACCCGACGATGAGTACCGGAAAATAGTAGAAGAGGGAGCCGGAATGGCCCTCAAACGAGGTGTTGAAACGGCTGATATTGTGTTTGAAGAAAAATCCTTCAATAAAGGCCATGCCCTGTTCACGGTATTCAAGAACATACCAGGGAAGCGCAACTGCGAGAAAGATGATGATTCCCACAGGAGAGAGGCATGCACGCAACCATTTTTTCAGCTCTCCCTCAACAAGAGAGACAATGAAAAATACGGCAACCGGAATGATGATGGCTATCGGCCCTTTGGTGAGCATGCCGAGCCCTGCCATGGCAAAGGCAAGATAAAGTGCCCGCTTTGAGCCGGTTTCAAAGTGACGGTAGAGGGCAAACATGGTGATGGCAAGCAGGCAGTTCAGCAGTGCATCAGCAATGGCTGCCTTGGCGATAACGTTGATTTGCAGGGAGAGTATCATCAATGCTGCGGCAAGAAAGGCCTGCCGGTTGCCGGAGAGTTTGCGCATGACAACAAAAATTGATGCAGCCCAGGCAGTTCCTGCCAGAGCGGAGGGGAGGCGGAATGCAAACTCGTTCAGTCCGAACATTTTGACCGATATCAGTTGGAGCCAGTAGATCAGGATTGGTTTATCAAAACGGGGAGCACCATTCAGCCATGTGGTCAGATAATTTTTGCTGACCATCATCTCGCGTGTTGCTTCGCTGAAAGCCCCTTCGTCAACGTCAAAGAGCGGAGCAGATCCGAGACCTGCAAAGAAACTGACAGCAACAAGGAGTCCGAGTGCGGCCAGAAAACGGGTTGTTTCAGATTTGGGGATATTCAACTGCATTGAGTCGCGCTTTGAAATATTGGTTATAGATCAGAACTGTTGAGGCGATGCCGAGGAACGAGCCGGCAATGACGTCGCTGATGTAGTGTTTGGTGAGCAGTATACGGCTGAATGCGATCAGGATTGCAGCACAAAAAAATGCAATTTTCCAGCGGGGATAATATGTTGCAAGCACAATTGCTGCACTGAATGCGGTAGCCGAATGCCCGGAAGGAAAAGAGGTCCACTCGGCTTCTGTATGGAAAAAGTCAAACAGATAGAGTTGGTCACTGAACCAGAGTTTTGGGCGCGCCCGTCCGGTTAAAAATTTGATGATGTCAGCCGCTATTCCCGACACGGCAACCGAGGTGAAGAGATAGAGGCCTCTCAACGCTATGAGCGGTTTATTGTTACGTAAAACGATAAAGAGCAGAATGCCGGGAATCAGGTACCATTGTGATTCACCAAAGAGCGTTATGAAACTGAAAATTCTGTAGGCCAGACCTCCTTTCTGTTCATTAAACCACAAGGCAGTCTGAATATCGGCAACCGTATAGCTTATTATGCAGAGCAGGAGTACCAGGCAGAAGGAGAGACTCCATCGAAGATAATTGTTCATGAATGTTGTTACATTTTCTTGCCGGGTTTGACGCTTGCAGTTGAAAATACATTAAATTTCTTCGCTGTACACATGCCTCAGCGGCGCAAGAGAATCCAATCAACAAAATAATTTATGATTTCTGACACTATTCCTGAGAATGTTGTTTTGCTGCTTTCCTGCGCTGATCGTGCGGGTCTGGTTTCGCGTATATCCCGATTTATCTATGAGCGTGACGGAAATATCCTTGATCTTGACGAGCATGTTGATCCTGTCGAAAAAACTTTTTTTATCAGGGTTTCATGGCGATATGAAAGCGCTTCATTTTCGCTTTCTGAACTTGAAGCGGCATTCAGGCCTCTCGGAACAGAGTTTGACGCTTCATGGCAGATCCGGTTGAGCGGTCGAAAAACCCGCACAGCAATTTTTGTTTCCCGCTATGACCACTGCCTGCAGGAGCTTCTCTGGAGGCATAGTATCGGAGAGTTTCCGGTCGATATTGCGTTGATCATTTCAAACCATCCTGATCTTGCTCCGCTTGCTGCTCACCATGGTATCCCTTTCCATGTATTCCCTGTCAGCCGCGATAACAAGGATGAGATGGAGCAGCATGAACTCGATCTGCTTGAGAACAACGCCATTGACATCATCGTGCTTGCCCGTTATATGCAGGTACTCTCTTCGCGTTTTGTTGACCGTTATCCTGCCAGGATTATCAATATTCACCACTCATTTCTGCCTGCGTTTGTCGGGAGCAGTCCATACCGGCAGGCATATGAACGGGGAGTCAAGATTATCGGAGCCACAAGCCACTATGTTACTGAAGAACTCGATCAGGGGCCGATTATCGAGCAGGATATTATGCGGGTGAGTCACAAGGATACGCTTGATGATCTTGTCAGAAAAGGACGCGACCTTGAGCGGCTTGTGCTTGCTAAGGCTCTGCGTCTGCACTCCGAACACCGGATACTGGTGAACGGCAGGAAAACGGTGGTGTTTGAGTGAATGTTTTCAGTATAGTTGAACAGGAAATTCTAAAGAGCTTCAAACTTTGCTTTTATGAGCAGTAAATCGTCAGGTGAGTCTATCAGTCATGCACATGATCACGATCATCACCACCACCATCATGCATCGGGAAACATCCGGACTGCATTTTTCCTGAACCTCGGTTTTACCGTTGTCGAAATAGTTGGCGGAATCCTGACCGGCAGTACGGCAATTCTTGCTGACGCAGTGCATGACCTTGGGGACTCCATTGCTCTTGGTCAGGCATGGTATTTTGAGAAAATATCCGATACCTCGAGCAGCTCCCGATACTCCTATGGTTACAAGCGGTTTTCGCTTCTTGGCGCACTGATCAGTACTGTGGTGTTGCTCACCAGTTCGCTTTTTGTGCTTTTGAAGGCAATCCCAAGGATTTTTGAACCTCAGCATCCTGATGCAGGAGGTATGATAATCCTCGCCATTGCCGGAGTGGCCGTTAACGGGATCGCCATGGCAAAGCTCTCCAAAGAGAAAGGGATGAATGCACGGGTTGTTGCGCTCCATCTCCTCGAAGATGTGCTTGGATGGGTAGCTGTGCTTGTTGTGGCAGTCATTCTGCTTTTTTGGGATGTTCCGGTGCTTGACCCGATACTTGCCATTCTCATTACCCTCTATATTCTTGTAGGAGTTATCAAAAATCTCAGGGCTATGATTCCTGTTTTTCTTCAGGCAGTGCCCGATCAGCAGGATCTTGCGGTAATCACCCGTGAAATTGAGGAATTGGCGCATATCCATGCCGTACACCATGCCCATATCTGGTCACTGGACGGGGTACACTCCGTTTTTACCGCTCACCTTGAAGTTGATACCATGCTTGATGCTGAAAGCTATATGCAGCTCAAGGAGAGGATCAGAACGCTGGTTGAGCGCCACGGTCTCTATCACTCCACCGTTGAGATAGAGTATCCCGGAGAGGCTTGCCGCAACACCCTTGCAGAGCGCCACTAAAAATCTGTTACGCGATTTGATTGCATCGTTGGGCGGTACTCGAATTCCTCATGTACTCCGTGTACACTCCGGTTTCTCCGTTCCGTCCGCCTCGCCCTCAACCCGCTCACGACGATTATTAGAGGTGCCCATCTCCCTCCCATTATTGGTATGGTCATCCCGATGACGACCTGTCCGCAGAGGGATACCGCTTACCGGCAACTATGGTACGTATTTCAGTTACTATTGCCGGAAATCTGCATCAAAATCGCTGTTATTTTTTACAAGCAATCTTCAATGATGGAAAAAATACTTAGTTTTTCAGCTTGCACCTGAAACTACTGAACGTTACCCCTCTTGCATCATGATGGCTGATAAACGGGTCAAAATTGTCAAGGTACTTATCGCTTCTCCCGGCGATGTTGTTGCAGAGCGCAAGATTGCACAGGAGGTTATCAATGAGTGGAACAATCATAATGCGGAGAGGTGTGGAGTGACACTTCAGGCGATACTGTGGGAAACAGATACAGCTTCGGAGATGGGGGCGAGGACACAGGAGATTATCAATGAACAGATTGTCAACGATTGCGATTGTGCCATCGGCATTTTCTGGAATCGCATTGGCACCGATACAGGTGTTGCTCCCGGCGGTGCGGTTGAAGAAATCGATTTGTTGCAGCGAAAGGACAATCGTGTCATGCTCTATTTTTCGGGAGTAAAAGTAGACTCGAATACGCTCGACCTGGATCAGTTAGCAAAGCTCAGAAAATACAAGGCATCGTTACAGAAAGAAGCGCTCATAACGGAGTATGAGGAACTTCATGAGTTTAAGGCAGCGCTTCTGCGTCAGCTTGGCCTACAGGTTCGTCGCTGGTTCTGTGACGATGGAGGGCGCGATGGGAGTGAGGAAAGTCGTTCCGATAATATCGAGATGTTGCGATGGTACCATGCTGCGCTGAAAGAGGAGGTGGGATATATCCGTATGCTTGGAATGCCGGACGTGGAGAGCATCAAGATCAATCTCAATGACGATACCTTTGTGCCGCTTCGCTTTTCCGGAAGCCAGCGTCGTAATGAAGCCGGGCATGCAGAAAAGATGGAGCCTTTGCTTCACAAGGAAGGGGAACTCCATGAACCTGACAGGGTTATGCAGCAGGCATTCCGGCAAACGCGGATGCTGCTCGTCATCGGTGACCCTGGGGCAGGAAAGACAACCCTGCTCAGCTACTACGTCTTGTCTGCTCTTGACGGAAACCGCTGTAGCCGACTTGGATTTTCAGTGCCGCTGAAGGTCTTTTACCTCAAGTTGCGTGAAATTGAACTGGAAATAAAACAGGCAAAGCACAAAGGCGAACCAGCATTTCTTCACCATAATCTCGCTCAATGGGCAGTAAAAAAGCATAAAAATATTGAACCGGAACAGTTTAAAAATTGGCTTGATGAGGGTACCTCGCTGGTTTTGCTTGACGGTCTCGATGAAATCAGCGATCAACAGAAGCGAATAGCCGTTTGCAGATGGATTGACGGCGCTGTTGATGGTTTTCAAAAAGCCTTTTTTGTGGTGACATCCCGTGGTACCGGATATCGAAAGGAAGATGGCATTGAGCTTGAGTGTGATTACGAGCGTGCCGATGTTCAGGATTTTTCGACGGAGCAGCAGGAGCGGTTTTTAAGGAACTGGTTCAGGGCTGCTTTTTTGCGTGAACTTGGAGAGGGCACTGAATGGCAGAAAGAAGCTGACGAGCGGACAAAAAAAATTATCGAACACCTTGAAAAGTCAAGTAACAGGGGGTTGCGTCAACTGGCCGCCATACCCATGATTCTCCAGATTATGGCCATTCTCTGGAAAGAACGGGACTATTTGCCGGAAACCCGTGAAAAACTCTACAGTGTTGTTCTTGATTATCTGCTTGAACAGAGGGATAAACGCAGGGGAATCTATCTTCTCTCAGCCAACCTGTCTCGTAAGGTGCTTGGGCCTGTTTCGTTCTGGATGCAGAAGGAGCGGAAAAGCGATGCGGTGGAGAGGGCGAAGATGCAGAAAAAAATGAAGGAGCGGCTCGACAGGCTCAAAAATCCACCTGATGTTACTGCCTATTGCGATTTTCTTGTCAAACGTGCAGGATTGCTCGTCGAGTATGGTAAGGATTATCTCTTCCGCCATAAATCGTTCCGTGAATACCTCGCCGGAGTGGAGCTTCTGAAAAAAGTTCATCAAAGACCAGGCTGTCTCGATACGCTGATTGCAGGTTTTGATAGTGACTGGTGGGACGAACCATTGCGGTTCTTTATTGCACAGAGTGATGATAAGGTGTTTGATCTTTTCATGAAAAAGCTTTTTGCGTCACCAGTCAGTGATGATCTTTTGCAAAAGAAAATGGAGTTGATTCGTACTCTGATTGATGAAGCACCACTGAAAAAGGTTGACGCACTTTGCAAGCAACTATCTGCTTCGGAAAATTCAGCCACTCGGCAACTGTTGATTCTTGAGTGTATTGAAGCTGTTAACAAGTCTGATGCGCTTGATAAATTACTGGAGTTCAGGGCAAAGAAGCTTGCCGTCAATGATGATGTTTTTAGCCGTCAAGAGACGGTTATTCTTGCTTTTGGCGGCCAGCCATTGAAACGTGAATCCGAAAAAAGTGTCAGCGGCAAGCTCCTGTCAAGACGCAATGAGCATGAACAGAACGCAGAGTATATCCTGATACCCGCAGGGAGCTACATCTACTCGGCAACAAAAAAAGAGGTTACAGTTGAGGAACTCTATGTTGCGAAATATCCGGTAACCAACCGCCTCTATCGATCATTCATTTCCTCGCTGCAGGTAAAAGATTCAAACAGTGAGTTATTTAGAGCCAGGCTGGACTTCATCGCAACGAATAACATCTGGGATACCGGATTTGGTGATTACTTCAAGGAAGGAAAGGGTGATCTTGCCACTCTTTTTCGTTCAAAGCGTGATGACGATCGTAAATTTGGCGGAGATGACCAGCCGGTGGTCAGTATTACCTGGTATGCAGCACAAGCCTATTGTCTGTGGCTTTCGCTGCTTGAAGGGAGCAGGGATAATCTCTACAGTTTGCCGACTGAAATCGAGAGGGAGTGGGCTGCGGGTGGTCAACGTAACAAGCCGAAAGAGGTGCTGAACGTGACTCCCTATCCCTGGGGCAAAGATGATCCAACACCAAAACATGCCAATTACGGGAGTAATATCGGTTCTACGACACCTGTAAGTCGTTATCCTGAAGGGATGACTCCTGAAGGGTTGTACGATATGGCAGGCAATGTGTGGGAGTGGATGGAGAACAGGGCAGACAAGGATAAAGACGTCCGTGCGTTGCGCGGCGGTTCGTTGGACGACGATGCCGGTGATCTGCGTGGCGATTCCCGGACCTACCTCGATCCGGCCTACAGGAACTACCTTATCGGTTTTCGAGTTGTCCGCCCTGGTCACTTTTCCTGAAATTCTGGCATTCTGTTTTCTGGATATCTGAGCCCTTTTCATGTCAGCGTGAACTTTATCCATGTTAACGCGATGTCTTTTATGGTTGTCCCGACCTCCCTCCATGTCATCCCGACAGAATGGAGGGATCTCGTTATGCCGGATAGTGAATAATTTGTAAAGAATACCATTATGCCGAATAATGAGATGATCATTGTTAAAAAAGCCTATGACTTTTCGAAATGGCTGTTGCAGCATACCGGGAAGTTTCCCAAGAGTTACCGGTTCAGTGTTGCTGTGCGTATTGAAAATGCGGTGCTGGAGTTCACCGAAATTCTTGCGGTTGCCAACATGGAAACTGATGGCAGGAATCCAGGTTTGTATCGTCTGCCTACAGAGGTTGAGTGGGAATATGCTGCCAGTGGAAAGGAAAGGAGACCTTACCCCTGGGGTACCCCGGCGCCAACATCACATCGAGCAAATTTCAAGAGCAGGAAAGAGGCAACAACGCCTGTTGGACGTTATCCTGAAGGTGCTACACCTGACGGGTTATGTGATATGGCTGGCAATGTCTGGGAGTGGATGAGTAACTGGAATGCGCAGGAAAAAGAGAAGTTTTTTACGCGAGGAGGTTCGTGGGACACTTCTCCTGATTATCTCCGTTGCACAGTTTCCGGGTTCCAGAGACCGGTCTACAGATCTTCCGATATTGGTTTTCGTGTTGTGCGTTCTGCCATCTGAATTGTCGGATTATCCGAAAAATATCGATCAAGTCCTCGAAAGTAACGGACAAAAAAATGAAAAGTATAATGGCTGATAAACGGGTCAAAATTGTCAAGGTACTTATCGCTTCTCCCGGCGATGTTGTTGCAGAGCGCAAGATTGCACAGGAGGTTATCAATGAATGGAACAATCAGAATGCAGCGGATCGAGGTGTCACCCTTCAGGCTGTTTTATGGGAATCGGATGCTGCTCCTGATTTCGGTGACAGAGTGCAGGGGGTTCTCAATAAACAGATTGTTGATCAATGTGATTTTGCTATCGCTGTTTTCTGGACACGGATTGGTACCGATACAGGAGTAGCTCCCGGCGGAGCCGTTGAGGAGATAGAGCGGATGCGAAACCAGAATAAACTGGTCATGCTTTATTTCTCCAATGCGCGAGTTGATCTTAAAATGCTCGACGTAGAGCAGTTAACAAAGCTCAAACAATACAAGGAATCGTTGCAGAAAAAGGCACTTGTAACGGAGTATGACGAGCTTCATGAATTTCGTGCAAAGCTTCTTCGTCAGCTTGACAAGCAGGTTCGCCAGTGGTTTTGTTCAATAGAGTCTGGTGATGTTTCTCAATCAGTTGATAGTGATTCCGTGCGAGCATTGCTTCGTTACCACTTGACTTTGCAAAAGGAACTCGGAAACATCAATCTATCGGGATCACCCGCAATTGAGAGCTTTTCTGTCAGGCTGAAGGATACCTTTGTTTCGTTATCTCTTTCAGCCACATCACGCTGTGAAACACGTCTGCATGCAGGAGATATGCAGAGTGAACCAGAAAAAGAGGATCGCGCCAGCACACCTGAACGGGTAATGGAGTTTGTTTTTCAGCATCATCCCCTGTTGCTTGTTATCGGCGATCCCGGTTCCGGAAAAACCACCCTGCTCCAATATTACGCGCTCTCCTGTCTCGACAATGGTCGGCACAGGGAGTTTGGTTTTAGTGAGCCGGTCAATGTTTTTTATCTGCCGCTGCGTGACCTCGTTAAAACCGAAAAAGGCTATGCGTCACTACCGGCAAGTCTCTCGCTGTGGGCTCAAAAATATTTTCTTGAAATTGATGAATCCCTCTTTAGAGAATGGCTTAAGGAGCCATCAACCCTTGTGCTTCTTGACGGGCTTGATGAAATCAGCGATGTTCATGACCGTGTAGCGGTTTGTCAATGGATTAACTACACCGTTTCAGGGTTTGCCAATGCGCGGTTTGTGGTGACCTCAAGAAGTACAGGTTACCGAAAGGGCGATGGCATTGAGCTTGAAGCAAGTCATCTGCGGGCTGATATCATGGATTTTACAGGGGCGCAGCAGGCAGAGTTTTTACATCTCTGGTTCAGGGCTGCGTTTCTTGGCGAGCTTCCACCAGGTTCAAGGGATGATGCAAAGTGGAAAAGCCGACAGGAACAGATTGCTCTCAACAAAGCCAATGCCATTATTGCCTACTTGGCACAGGATAAAAACAAAAGTTTACGCTCGCTTGCAGGTATCCCCCTGCTCTTGCAGATTATGGCTATGCTCTGGAAAGATCGGGAATATATGCCGGGCAGCCGAGTGAAGCTTTACGATGCAGCATTGAACTATATGCTCGATTATCGTGACCGGCGCAGGGGAATCTATCCACTGCTTGCTGCAGAGGATGCAAGGCGGGTGCTGAGTCCGGTTTCTCTCTGGATGCAGGAGGAGCTGAAAAAGGATGAGGTTGATAGCGCTGAGATGCAGTTGAAAATGCAGGAGATGCTTGATACCCTCTACAATTCATTGCCTGCTGATGAATTCTGCCGCAATCTTGTTGACAGGGCAGGGGTTTTGGTTGACTATGGCAGCAGGGAATATGTGTTCCGCCACAAATCATTCCGGGAGTACCTGGCGGGAGTACAGCTCGTTAAAAACATGCATCGTCCAGATTATCTTGATGATCTGGTTACTCATTTCGGCGATGACTGGTGGCAGGAGGTGTTCCGCTTTTTTATCGGTTATGTTGAGGATGCGGAGCTGTTCGACAGCTTTATGCAGAAGCTATTTGATTCGCCGGTTACGGACTCATTGACCCAGAAACAGCAGGATTTGCTTGTTACCCTTGTCGAGGAGGCTCCCCAGAGGAAGATCACTGCCCTGCAAAAGAAGTTGTTTGACCCGAAAACCACTCAAAACCGGCAGCAATACATCCTGGAGTGCCTGAAAACCATCGGCAAGCAGGCAGCACTTGATACTGTCAGAACGTTTACTGAAACCGGTTTGAAAAATGTTTTGCTCGACAAGCTTGGTGCAGAATATATCCTGCTACAGGGTGGAAGTTTCACCTTTTCCCTGACAAAAAAGTCTGAAGTTGTGCCTGACCTCTATGTCGCAAAATATACGGTTACCAACAGGCTCTACCGGCAATTCATCAACTACCTGCAGTCAGAAACGGTGCCCGAAAGCAATGCTCGGTATAAGGAGAAGTTGCAGGCAATGGCGAAAAGTATCGAGGGATTCAGCGACTTCATCCAGGGCAAAAATGATCTCGCAATGCTTTTCCGTTCTGAATCGGACGATGACAAGCGATTCAACAAAGATGACCAGCCGGTGATGGACATAAGCTGGTATGCGGCCAAAGCCTATTGTCTGTGGCTCTCAATGCTTGAAGGCCGCACGGATGATTATTACCGCTTGCCGACGGAGCTGGAGTGGGAGTATGCTGCGGCTGGAAAAGAGGGACGAAAATATCCATGGGGCAATGCAGAACCAACTGCAAAACTCGCTAACTATAATAAGAATGAAGGCGCTACAACCCCGGTTGGTCGTTATCCTGAAGGGGCGACTCCTGAAGGGTTGTACGATATGGCAGGCAATGTTTGGGAGTGGATGGAGAACTGTTATAACAATGATAAAGAGATCCGTGCGTTGCGCGGCGGTTCGTGGTACTACATTACCGATTATCTGCGTTGCGTTTCCCGGATCTTCCTCATTCCGGCATACAGGTACTTCTATATCGGTTTTCGAGTTGTCCGCCCTGGTCACTCTTCCTGAAATTCTGGCAATCTGTTTTCTGGATATCTGGAAAGAAGCAAGTGGAAAGGGATGAGTGTCGAGAGCTGAGAAGAAGAGAAGACGAGGATTTTTTGCCACGAAAAACACGAAATTGCACGAAAGGAAGATAGCGAGGTTTGCCTGCAAATTCTTGCATTACTTTGTCATCCTGATGACGACTTGTCGGCAGAGGGACTTGATTGTGTGGCATTGAAGTCAATGATTTCTCATCCCGACGCAGTCGGGAATTCGAAATGACAGGGAGGGTGGAGCAGGAGTGAGGGAATTTTAATTTTTTTTGAGTGAGTGATATTTTTCTGAAAGTATTGCACATGCACAGATGGCAACAAGAACTGAAAAGAGAGTTGCAGAATGAGACCGATTTTTTTGAGTGAACTATCGGATTTTATTGATGAGGGAATTGGCATCATGAATCGGAAAAGAAAAGAGGTTCTTGATGCAATGAGTCTGTCGGAGCTACTGGAGCAGCAAAATCCCTATCTCTTTGTTTTACAATCTGTTCAGGTTGTATCAGGGATTGTCCGGGGTCTGGTGGATGCCCATATCTCTTCGAACGAGGAGACTGTTTTTGGTGACTGGCTTGAGGGGTTGGCTATTTTTATAAACGGCAAGGTTTATGGTGGATGGAAATCCGGTATCCAGGGAGTGGACCTTGAGTTTGACAAGGATGGCAAGCGCTACATTGTCAACATCAAATCGGGGCCAAACTGGGGGAACAGCAGCCAGATTGCCAAAATGAAGTCCGACTTCAGAACAGCGGCAAGAACCCTGCGTACCAGTAATTCAGGTGTTCAGATTGTAGCTGTCAATGGCTGCTGCTATGGAAAGACAAAAACACCAGATCAGGGTGACTACTTCAAATATTGCGGACAGACCTTCTGGGAGTTTATCTCCTCATCTCCTACGCTTTTCACCGAACTCATTGAACCATTGGGGCATATGGCCCGAGAGAAAAACGATGAGTTTCTGCAATCCTATGCCTGCATGCTCAACAGGTTCACCCGGCAATTCGGTGATGAGTTTTGTGAAGAGAGCGGTGCCATCAACTGGAAAAAGCTGGTTGAGTTCAACTCTTCTGCAACCTGACACACTCTGTCATCCCGATGACGACTTGTCGGCAGAGGGATCTCTTGTGAGCCATGAACGAGAGAGATTTCTCACCCCGAGTTCTTCGGGATTCGAAATGACACCAAAGCAACTCTCAGCCGCCGCTATCGGTTATAACTGGTATCTCGTGCCGAAACAGCTATAACCGGAGCCATGGGTGATGAAAAAACTCTTTTTGCTTGGATTTCTTCTGCTTGCAGGATGCACCGGTATCCCGCAGGGAATTACTGTTGTCGATAATTTCGCACTCGATCGTTATCTGGGCAAGTGGTATGAAATCGCCCGTATTGATAACCGCTTTGAAAAGGGAATTGACAGGGCGACAGCCGTTTACTCTCTTGCAGAAGATGGGAGTGTGAAGGTCGTGAACAGCGGATACAAGGTGAAGAAAAAGGAGTGGAAAACAGTTGAAGGGCGGGGGGTGTTTATTGATGATACGACCAAAGGAGCTTTGAAGGTTTCATTTTTCGGCCCTTTTTATGCGAGTTACAATGTGATCGACCTTGACAGGGAAAACTACTCCTGGTCAGTTGTCTGTGGACAAAATCGTTCATATTTCTGGATTCTTTCTCGAACACCGGTGATGGAACAGTCCCTTTTTGATAAACTTCTCGGGAACGCAGGATCTATGGGATTTGATACATCGAGGATTCACAGGGTGTCACATTATTAACCTTTTCGCTTGTTCAGCAATACGGCCAGAGCAACTCCGCCGGCAAAAATATACCACCCGATAACGATCTGAATATCATGAGGAATCGATTCCGGTATAGTAAGTGGCATGAGTGTTGAGTTGAAAGTCGTTTGCGGTAAAACGGGAGAGGTATATTTACTTTTCAGGTGTAAAAGCGGCAAATATACTTTTATTAAGGTCAAAGTACGTTAATTTTGATCTATTTCAAATCAGAATACTCTTGATAAACGTATTATTTTTAGCGATTTTAAGCAGGTTTTTATCAGAATTGGGAGAATGAGCAAATTTAAACAAAAAGGTAAACAATGTCAGAATTGATTTTGGTTGCAAAAGTGGTGGCAAAAAAAGAGTCAGTTGAACTGGTCAAAAGTGAATTGCTCAAACTTGTTGCTGTTGCCCGGGAGGAGGAGGGGTGCAAAACGTACTTATGTCATGAAGATAACAACGACCCTGCGGTGTTTATGTTTTATGAAGTATGGGAGAGCCAGGCTCTGCTCGAAAAGCACATGGCTACAGAGGGTTTCAAAGCCTACCAAAAAGCTGTAGATGGTCATATTGCCGAGAAGGTTTTCAATAAACTGACACTGCTTGCGTAAAAACATCTGGGCACCTCTATTGATTTGTTCCGAAACCCGACTACTGCGTTGGGCGGTGCTCTAAATCCTCATGCACTACGTGTACACTCTGGTTTTTGCGCTCCGTCCGCCTTGTTTTCTGGCTTCTCACGACAATCAATAGAGGTGCCCATCCTTAATCTATCACGCGATTCGATGGCTTCGTTGAGCGGTGCTCGGAATCCTCATATACTCGCATGTACATTCCGGTTCCTGCGCTCCGTTCGCCTTGCCCTCAAACCGCTCACTACAATTTATAACTGTTTTTAAAGTGCAGTAATTGGCTATCGTCGGAGTATACCAGATTATGCCTTGCTGCCATAGGAATGTGCCGAGGCAAGCCACTTTTTGCGCTTTTGCGGGGTTGCGGTTTTGATGGGGCCGAAGTTTGAAACCTTCACCGGTTTGATACCGCAGAACTCAAGAATGGTGCGTTTCATCTGATTGTGCCCCGGCATCCGATAGACAAACTTGTAGTACCATAGCGGAGTGTCCATGGTGACGAGCAGATGCGCCGATCGATTGGAGAGCAGACGATCCCACATTGCCGATCCATCCCTGAATTTGAAGGCAAAGCCGGGAAGAAAAATCCGGTCAATAAACCCTTTCAGCAAGGCAGGCATTGCCCCCCACCAGACAGGATAGACGAAGACAAGATGCTCCGCCCATTTGATTGCCTCCTGGGCGGAAACCAGATCAGGCTCAAGCGGTTGAATTGAGTTGTAACCGTTGTGGAGTATCGAATCGAAAGAGAGCGTACCGGGATTGAGTAATTGTACCTCGTTGCCAGCAGTTCTGGCTCCAAGCACATAAGCGTCAGCAAGTGCGCCACAGAAGCTCTCTTTTGCCGGATGACCAAGAATGACAAGAATTCGTTTGCTCATGCAGATTTAAACTTCATTGGCAATTATCACTTTTTTAATTTAATAATTCGATTTGATACTGAAGGCGGGTTTATTGTCATGCTGTAACAAGTGAAAAGGAATTGGATTTTTTACTGCAAAGTCTCCTATCTTTCGGGATTGGCATAATGGTGGAAATTGCTCGATCCTTTCACTTCTTTTGCCCTTTTGATTCTTTATCGGTAAAAATCGTTAAATGCACGTGCAGGGTTTTTGTTGTTTTAAGATTGTGGTAATTTGCGTAGTTATCACGATAGTTGTTTTGTTTGTCAATCGGAGGAGACGATAGCTTATGCAAGTTGTAAAATGGGGTAATTCGCTGGCGGTCAAATTTTCTGCCAGGATAGTGAAAGCTTTTGATTTGAAAGAAGGAGAAGAGATAGATCTTCAGCCCACAGCAACAAAAGCTTTTACTATTAGCAAAAAGAAACCAGAAAAAGAGTTGCTGCTGCGCTTGCACCAGTTTCGGGGACGGTTGCCTGTTGATTTCCATTTTGACAGGGAGCAGGCTCATGAACGGGATGATATCCAGTGAATAAGCCGTTTATAGATAGCAATATCGTCTTGTATCTTTTGTCTGGTGATGCAGCCAAAGCTGATAGGGCAGAAGAGATCGTTACTGCTGGTGGCTTAATGAGCGTACAAGTGCTCAATGAAGTTGTATCGGTTTGCCGACGTAAGCTCAAGATGCCATGGGAAGAGATTGAGTTTTTGCTGTTGGCAGTTAAAACTTTTTGTGAAATTCACCCTCTCACTGTGGCTTCTCACGACAAGGCCGTTGAAATTGCCAAACACTTTCAGTTTTCATTTTACGATGCTCATATCGTAGCATCAGCTATTCTGTCAGGTGCAGAGCTTCTGCTTTCAGAAGATATGCATACAGGTATGCGGATTGACGGGCTAACTATTCAAAATCCTTTCAGCTAACCCAAACCAAACTGGTAACCTGAAACCTTCTGTGGATATGGATGGAAATGTCAAAATATGGTTTTATAAAAGGTCAGATTTTCTTGAGGTTATGTTTGCTGTTAAAGCAGGATATTTCAAGGACACATACCTATGTGAGAATTCGTGATTCCCCTAATACCTGAAATCTCAATAGATAACTTGTAGATCCTCAAATGCCTATGAACTCGACAAGTATTGGTAATGAGTTTGAGGACAGAATATACTGTTTCTTTAAAAAGGAAATAGATAGTGGGCAATTCTGGGCCAAGCCGGAATCTTGCAAGCTTTTCAGAAAAAAAGGCTATCACTCTAAGGATCGTGAAGCATTGATTATTTTTGATGTTTCTGTTGAAATTTTTCTTCCTGGATCTGAAGAGTACTCGTGTCTCGTGCTTTTTGAGTGTAAAAACTATACGCATTCTGTTCCAGTTAACGATGTTGAAGAGTTTTTTCAAAAAGTGCAGCAGGTTGGTGCTGCAAATTCAAAGTCGGTTTTGGCAAGTAACGCCGCTTTTCAATCAGGAACCAGAACATTTGCGAAATCAAAAGGTATCGGTCTTTTTCGGTACCGTGATCCTTCGTGTTGCAAATGGGAGTTAAAACGCTCATTTGCAGAAAGTCTGCGTGTCAAAATGATCGACCCCATAGATCTTGTGGAACAGGGTTTGTCAGAGCCTGCTCTTACAAACGAAGTCTTTTCTTTTTACTTCCAATCTCCGGTTCGCGTAACCAATTCGCTTTATGACTTTTTCGAAGATCTTGTTATTGATAATGGATTTACATCAAGTTTGCTTAGTAAAGTTATAAATCAGCATAACCACTTATCGAGTCGGGTTCAATATCTTGAGAAAAATGAACTTGAAGAACGATGTGGGAAGTTTCTTCGGGATATTAATTATCAATCAGGAGAAGTTTCTCTTGATTTGATTTGCGCAAATGAGCGGGATCGTTGTGGGTTACAAGTTATTTTTGATACTCCTCTGAGTAATGCCAAAGGGTGGAAACCAGTGCTTGGTTGTATAAACTTTTATCCACTTCAGATAAATATTTACGCACAAAAAATACCAATACATGGACGAGAGCGATTCACCCTGGCTCATGAACTCGCCCATCACCTTCTTCAACATGATCAATATATGGTTAGGGAAACATGTGATGAAGGAGATTTTATTTTGCCAAGTCAAACTTTACAAGGTGAATCCGATATATCAAGAATGGAATTTCAAGCAAACTATTTTGCTGCATGTCTCTTAATGCCCGGACAGAATTTTGTTGCTGAATTCCATCGCATACTCCGTTTGCTTGATATACCAGATAAAGGATTCGGTGCGTTGTATGTTGACAATCAGCCATGTAATTTTCATAACTGTAATCTTGTCATTAGTAATCTTATGCACCATTACGGTGTTTCACGGGCAGCAGCAAAGATTCGACTTGAGGGATTTGGATTACTTCGAGATACAAGAGTCAACATGGCATCGAGTTCTTCACATTCCATCTTTAAAGGTGTATTTGGAGAAGAGCTATTTGATTAATTGGAGTACTATCCCATCTCAGTCGAGTGCTGCAGCTCCCACATTCTGCGGTAAAGCCCTTCTCTGCTCATGAGGCGCTCATGAGCGCCCTGTTCGAAAATCCTTCCTTTATCAAGTACGATGATGTTGTCGTACTGATCCATGGCCTTCAGTCTGTGCGTGATGGTGATCATTGTTTTGCCTCTGCTTATAGCCGCAAGGGTTTCAGTAACCTCTTTTTCAGTGATGCCGTCAAGGTTAGCGGTTGCCTCATCGAGGATGATAATCGGCGCGTTTTGCAGCACAACACGGGCAATGGCGAGTCGCTGGCGTTCGCCTCCGCTCAGTTTCATGCCGTGCTGGCCGATCCATTCGTCAAGTTTTGAGGAAAAGCCGCTGAGCCCACAGAGAGAGAGGGCATTACGAAGTTCTTCGTCTGTTGCATCGGGCTTTGCAAGCAGAAGGTTTTCGCGGATGGTTTCGGCGAAGAGGTAGGTGCGCTGTGAGACAAGGGCAATATTGCGCCTGAGTTCTTCGCTGTCAAAGCGGCTGATGCTGATCCCTCCGATGGAGATCTGCCCTTTTGAACTGTTCCAGAAGCGCATGAAGAGTGAGGTAATGGTTGATTTTCCTGCACCGCTCGGCCCGACAATGGCGATGTGCTGACCTGCAGGAACAGAGAAGGTTATGGAATCAAGCGCTTTTGAGCGGTTGCCCGGATAGGTAAAGCTCAGGTTTTCCGCCTGTATGGCAAGGTTTGCCGGAAAATTTACCGGAACAGTCGGGCTTGTAGTTTCAGGCTTGGCGTCAAGGATTTCAAAAAGGCGGTTGCCTGCATGCCTGTCGGCTTCAAGATGCTTTACTGCTGCCGGAAGCGGGATAAAGGGTTCAAAAGAGGCCATGACAGCAAGCGTGATGACCGCCAGTGAGATCCCGTTGATTCCACCGGTTGATACCTTTGGAATGAGTGCCCAGAGTATGGTGATGACGGCACCATTCATAAGCAGGCCGGTAAGAGACTCCTGCAATCCCTCTACGAGGGCGTTTTTTCTCTGGAGTTGCAGTTTGGCTGCTTCGGTAGTTCGCATTGCCTGAAGATGTCCGGCAAGTCGTCCATAAACCTGAAGCTCCCCAACCCCCTGGAAGAGGTCAAGCGCAAGCAGTTGCTGATCGGTTTTGCGGTTCATGATACCGACCGAAAGCCCCCGGCTGAGCTGCATGGTCAGGAGCGGTACTCCGAGTCCTGCCAGCAGGTGAAAACCGAGAATGAGCAGAGCTGCCTGCAAGGAGTATGCTCCCGCGAGAAACCACATGAGCAGGGCAACAAGCAGCGCGGTAATCGGGGGCGCAAGGACCCTTGTGTAGATGTTCTCAAGGCTCTGGATATCATCAACAACCCGTTGAAGCAGGTCACCGCTTTTGAAGTGCATGAGTCGAGCGGGAGCAAGCGGTTCAATGGCATCATAAAACCAGAGGCGGAGTTTGGCCAGTATTTTAAATGTGGTGTTATGGGAGACGAGGCGCTCAGCGTAGCGCAGCACTCCACGGGCAAGGCCGAAAAACCGCACGCCGACAATGCCGAGCTGCAGTGCAGCCATCGGTGGTTGCAGGGCGGCTTTTGCGATGATGTAGGCAGAGGTCATCAGGAGGCCTATTCCGCTTCCGGTTGTGGCAAAGCCGATCAGTGCTGCAAGTGCCATCCACCAGAAGTAAGGCCTGACGATAGCGGTCAGTCGAATAAATGTTCTCATGCTACCGTCTCCTGTTGCAACTGCATGGCGTGACGGTAGAAGCCTCCGGCTTTGAGCAGCTCATCATGGGTGCCGATTCCGGTGATCTTTCCCCCGGAAATAACGATGATTTGCTCTGCCTTCATGATGGTTTCAAGGCGGTGGGCAATGACCAAAGTTGTGCGGCCATGCATGAGTTTCTCTATTGAGCTGCGAAGTGCAGCTTCAAGTTCCGGATCGGTATGCGACATCGGTTCATCAAGTATCAGCAGGGGGGCGTTTTTCAGAAATGCCCTTGCCAGAGCAACCCTTTGCGCTTCTCCTCCGCTCAGTCGTGAACCCTGTTCACCGATCATGGTTTCCACTCCGTTTGGCAGTGTGCTGACAAAGCTCGTGAGTCCGGTTTCTTTCAGAGCAATCGAAAGCTCTTTTTCGGTTGCCTCTGGCCGTGCAAGCAGAATATTCTCTTTCAGTGTTGCATTGAAGAGGTAGGGGTGCTGTGGAACCCAGGAGATCTCTTTGTGCCACTCCTCAAGGAGGATCTCATGAATCGGGGTGCCGTTCAAGGTGATGGTGCCAGCGGCAGGCTCCTGGAATCGAAGAAGGAGATTGATGAGGGTGCTTTTTCCCGAACCACTTGGTCCGATGATGGCTGTGGTTTTACCTGCGGGAATGGTTGCTGTTACTCCATCAAGAGCTGCGCTTTCAGAGCCGGGATAGCTGTAGGAGAGATTGTTCAGGAGCAGAGGGTATCTGCCGAATGGTTCCGCTGTGATAGAAGAAGCTTTCTGCTTGATGGCAGGGGCAGGCTGCTCAAGAATGGCGAAAATCTCTTTCGATGCGCTGACGCCCTCCATTCCTGCATGGAATTTTGTGCCGAGCTGGCGCAGGGGAAGGTAAAAGTCAGGGGTTAGCAGCAGAACAAAAAGTGCAGGTTGAAAGCCAATAGCTCCTTTCATGATGCGCAGCCCGATCCCAACGGCAATGACTGCTGTGCCGATTGTTCCTACCAATTCAAGAGTGAGTGAAGAGAGAAAAGCAACTTTTAGTACCCGCATGGTTGCAAGCCGGAAGTTTTCTCCGGACTCTTCAATTGCGCTCCGCTGCTTTTTGCTCTGTGCAAAGAGTTTGAGTGTAGGGAGTCCCTGCAGGACATCGAGAAAGAATCCGCTCATTCTGCTCATGGTTTTCCACTGCTTTTCAGTCATGGCGCTGGCCGATTTTCCGATAAGTATCATGAAGAGGGGAATGAGTGGGGCGGTTGCAAGCAGGATGAGACCCGAAATCCAGTCTCCGGGAAAGATACAGCTCACAATCAGGAGGGGTGTGAAGAGGGCAAAAAAGATCTGAGGTATGTACTGACTGTAGTAGGCATCAAGTGCTTCTACTCCTTTGAGCAGTGTTGTGCTGAGTCTGCCACTTTGTACCGAACGGGTGTAGACCGGCCCGAGTGATCCCACTTTTACCGTCAGGCGGTTGAAGAGTTTTTCCCGGATTCTGAGTGTTCCCCGGTTGGCTTCAGTGTGGGAACTCCAGTTGAAAAGCATGCGAAGGATGCTGAAGAGCCCGAAAAATCCGAACAGGGGTACAAGCGTGACAATGCCGATTTTCTGTATAAACGCACCATCGATAATCGCGCTCAGGTAATAGGCCTGTGCGATCAGCATGACGGAAGCGATGCATCCTGAGATTATCGACAGAATAAACGGCGCTCGTTCTTCTTTAAGGAGTTGAAATAGTCGCCGGTCTATGTTCATTGATCATGGAGTTGTTGAGTGACAAAAGCGCAATAATTCTACAGAATAAAAAAGTTCGATGCAACCGCAGCATTCTTTTGCGGCTCTGTTTTTAGTATTCAAGTTCCGAGTCTGTCGCAACTCTCTCCCGGAATACCCAGTAGCTCCAGCTCTGGGCAATGATGACGAGGGGAGTAAATATCAGAGCCACGACACTGAGGATGCCGAGTGTATACTCACTTGAAGAGGCGTTATAGATGGTCAGGCTCCAGGCCGGGTTGAGGTTTGAAACCAGTACTCTCGGGTAAAGGTTCATGAAGATGGCGGTGGAGGTACAACCTATAGCAAGGGAGGTCATTATGAATGCTACTCCGGATCTCTTTTTTTGCAGCAGAAGTATAACCGGCGCAAGAGAGAGCAATGAGAACAGTGGCAGTATACCTGATTTTATTGAGGTAACGGTTCCGCTGCAGGCAATACAGATAATCATGGAGAGCGTTGCCGGAGCCCAGATTTTTTTTGCAATACCGACAGCTCTTTCTTTCACTCTTCCGGATGTTTTCAGTGTGAGAAAGAGTGCGCCGTAAAGAGTAAAGGTTAAGGCAGAGGCTGCGCCACCGGCAAGAGCAAAGGGGTTCAGAAGGTTTGAGAGCGCACCGGTATAGTTTCCGGATGCATCAACAGGCACTCCACTGATGAAATTGGAGAGAATTATACCCCAGAGCAGTGCAGGAACAAGACTTCCGCCAAAGATAATCCACTCTGATACTCTTTTCAGGTCAGGGTTACTGAACTTGCTGCGGAATTCAAAGGCCGCACCCCGAAAAATCAGCGAGATCAGCATCAGAAAGAAGAGGGGATAAAAACCGCTGAAGAGCGTGGCATACCATCCCGGAAATGCTGCAAACATAGCCCCGCCTGCGCTTACCAGCCACACTTCGTTGCCAAGCCAGAAGGGACCGATGGTGTTGATGACGCTACGGCGCTCACGGTCATCACTGCCCATAAACGGGAGGAGGATGCCTGTGCCGAAATCAAAACCTTCAAGCAGAAAGAGTATGGTGAAAAGTAGCGCAATAAATATGAACCAGATCGAGTGTAAATCCATTATTTGAAGTTCGTTACAGTTTATTCCGGAGCGTTGATTCCTGCCACAGCATACTTTCTCAACAACCAGACATCGGTGAAGGTAAGCAGGAAATAGATCATGATAAACCCCCCGAGTGAGAGCATTAATTCAGTGCTGCTGACTACTGAAGAAGGTGTGAGACCATCTTCGGTTTTCAGAAGACCGAAGACAAGCCAGGGTTGCCGGCCCATTTCGGCAAGTATCCAGCCAGAGGAGTTTGCAATCCAGGGCAGGAGAGATGACCAGAAAATCAGATTGCCGATTCTTGGAGAGAAAGTATAGTTGCCTTTGATTACACGGTAGAGCACAAAGAGGGAGGAGAAGAGCATCAGTGTACCTGCTCCAACCATAAATCTGAAACTCCAGTATGCAGTTATTACAGAGGGGATGTAGTTGCCTGGTCCGTACTTTATTTCATAGGTTTTCTGTAGCTCCCTGATCCCTTTTACTTCACCTTCAAAGCGGTCGTAAGCGAGAAAAGAGAGCAGGCGGGGAATCCGGATGGCAAAAATATCCCTGAGTTCTTTTTCATCCCCTATGGTGAGTAGTGAAAAACTTGCCGGATTTTCGCTCTCCCAAAGCGCTTCAGCAGCAGCGACTTTCATTGGCTGGGTTTTCAGGAGATCCTGCATCTGCGCATGTCCGGCAAGCGTAACAAGCAGGGTACCTGTTACTGCGTAAAATGCTCCGAATTTCAGGGAGGTTTCAAACGCTGCACGCTCTTTTGTACCGCGCATCAGATGCCATATGCTGATTGCGATTACCAGAAATCCTCCGGTGACCACGCCTCCGGCAAGCACATGCGGAAACTGCTTCCATACATGGGGATTGAAGATGAAGGCAAAAAAATCCGCCATCTCCGCCCTTGAGCCGTCTGCGGCCATTTTATAGCCGACCGGTGACTGCATAAAGGAGTTCGCTACGAGTATCCAGAATGCCGAGAGGACCGAGCCGATTGCGACAATCCAGATGGTGGCAGCATGCAGTGCCTTGGGCAGCTTGTTCCAGCCGAAGAGCCAGATACCGATGAAGGTTGATTCAACCGAGAATGCAAGCAGCGCCTCAATTGCGAGCGGTACGCCGAAAATGTCGCCGACAAAGCGGGAGTACTCCGACCAGTTCATACCGAACTGAAACTCCATCACAATTCCGGTAACCACACCCACGGCAAAGTTGATGAGAAACAGATTTCCCCAGAACTTTGCAAGCTGTTTATAACGCTCGTTACCGGTTCTGACGTAAGCGGTTTCAAGGATTGCCGTGAAGATTGACAGACCAAGCGTCAGCGGTATAAAGAAAAAGTGAAAAACAGCGGTAAAGGCAAATTGAGTACGTGCAAGAAAAAGGGTATCCATAAAAAAATATTGAACTGAACTGCGAGAAAAAAGCGGTTACTACTCGCACTCGTTTTCTCGTGATAAAACGGGTTTAAAATAGTCCGTTTTTGCTTAAAAACGTAATCTATTTTCTGATAACTTTTGTCAAACTGCAGGAAGGTTCGATAAAAGGGAAGATAAACATTAAGCGGGAAAACGGCGAAAAGCAATAAGCGGGTGCAGCGATAGCTTTTTGTGATAAGTAGTGATCTCTACGAAGCAGTTGTAGATAATAATTTATTCGCTATATTTTGTAAAATACGTTTTACAAAAAACGATAATTATTGTAATGGAAAGCTTTTTCAGAGAGCAGTATCGGTTGGTTGCATCTGTGAGCGCGGTGAAGCGATATCTTTATAGCAGTATTGACTGGAGTGAACGCTGTATCGGAATTCTTGGTGCACGAGGCACGGGAAAGACAACCTTGATGTTGCAGCATGTCAGGGAGCGGTATGGTGATACTTCTGATCGAGCACTCTATATTTCGGTTGACAGCCCCTACTTCCAGGCACATAACCTTTTCGAGTTTGCTCGGGATTTTCATCAGTTCGGCGGTGAACTTCTCCTTATTGATGAGATTCATAAATATCCTGACTGGTCACTCGACATCAAGGCGATTTACGACTCCTTTCCGAAGTTGAACGTGGTTTTTTCTGGTTCCAGCCTTTTGCAGATATCCAAACAAAAAGCGGATTTAAGTCGACGGGCCATCATTTTCAACCTGCATGGGCTCTCTTTCAGGGAGTATGTCAACTTCACTCAGGAAAAAGAGTTCGCGGCTTTTTCGCTGGAGGATATTCTTGCACACCATCGCCAGATTGCCGAAACCCTCTGTGGTGAGATCACGGTACGACGACTGTTTCGCGATTATCAGCAGATCGGGTATTATCCATTTTTTCTCGAGAGTCAGGGTACGTATCTCTTTCGGCTCCGGGAGGTTATTAACCACATCCTTGAGGTTGATCTTCCTCTCGTGCATCGAATTGAAGCGCGGCAGCTTTCAAAGCTTAAAAAGCTGCTCTACTTGCTGGCGACAAGCGTTCCGTTTACTCCGAATATCTCAAAATTGGCTGAAGCAACAGAAATATCCCGGCCACGTCTCTACGAATATCTGGAAAGTTTGCAGGATGCAAGGCTGCTTAATCTGGTGCGTAGCCAGGGGAGAGGATATGAGGTGCTGACAAAGCCAGACAAGATCTATCTTGAAAACAGCAATCTGATGTATGCTATTTCAGAAAATGTCAATATCGGAGCACTGCGCGAGCTCTTTTTTGTCAATCAACTGCGCAATGCCAGTGCCCTTCATCCAGGCCTTGTTGAAAACACCATTGAACTTTCAGCCAAAGGGGATTTTATTTTCAAATCTCAGTATACCTTTGAAATAGGCGGAAAAGGGAAAGGGTTCCGCCAAATCAGCGGGGTTGAGAACAGTTTTATTGTTGCTGATGATATTGAAACAGGGTTTCAGAACAAAATCCCCCTCTGGCTTTTTGGATTTCTTTACTGATGATCAAGTAAATATTTAACCACGAAAAGAACGAAACACACGAAATGATATCAAAGGAGAGAAATCGGTTTTTCTTTTTTTCGTGCCTTTCGAGTATTTCGTGGTTCAAAAACCTTTTACGGTCTTCATTTCCTCAATGTCACTCTGCCGTACTCTTCTCCCATCAGCAGGTGTTTAAAGTTGCCAATGCTCTCTTTCGGGGCGGTTAAGGAAAAATCAACCTTCTTTTGAAAGAGCATCACAAAGTCAGAACCGCCGAAAAGGAAATATCCGAGCATATCACCCTTTTTGATGGCAGTGCCCACCTTGACACTCTTTTCAAAATTAACAGAGCAAACCTGCGACATTCCGATCGGCAGCAAAGCTACCACTCCATACTTCGGGGTATCGATAATGACGCAGCCACGGGTCTCAATATTCTGCCAGCCGGGGGTGTTTGCATCCAGAGCATATTTTTTCGTGCCGGGATCCCATGTCAAATAACCGCCAACCGCATCATCACTCTGAATGGTGCGCACCTCTTTAATGGTTCCGTCAAGCGGAAAATGGTAGCGGTGATAATCGTTTACATCAAGAAAGGTGTGTGTGAGTGTTCCACCAGCAAATGCATTTTTATATGCGCTCCCTTCACCCAGAAGTGCAGCTACGGACTTGAATACACCGGATTTGATGACGACACCTTTGTTTGCAACAATGTTGGAGACTTTGTCAATTCTCCATACCCCCTGAGGCTTGGAGTCGGCCGGGGATGCTACGACTGAAGGGTTATTCGGAGAGGCAATCGGTCGCTGATCGGGCGATTTCAGGTAGCGAGCAAAAAAGTCATTGAATGTCTTCCAGTTTGAGGGGGCCTCATACCACCCCTTGTTCAGTCCGAATCGATCATCCTCCAGAGCCTTTTTGTAGTAGGCATCGTTCCATGACCCCTCCTTGCTCAGATAGAGTCCCCACTCCTTGGTGAAGTTGATCAGCCAGGTTCGATAGGGTTCATGGTACTGCAGTGAGTTATTGTAATACCCTTTGTTTTTTAACCCGGCAAGCGGTTGATCATTGACGAAATAGAAGTAATCGAGACTTTGATCAATCTGATCGTAGAGAGATGACCATGGTATGTTCGGTATGATTGACCAGGGCATTGCTTTTGCCGCCCAATCAATAAAATTGTAATACTCCTCCAGCGTCCTGACCGGGTTGGTTACCCTGTCCGGATTGATTCTGGTAGTTTTATCGATGGACTCGACAAGCATATTCCGCAGTTCCGAATTATGCTCTACCATGGTGATCAACTCCTCCGTTATCGGCTCATGCTTTACCGATCCGGAGTTGATCTCGGCGGCAAGGGCGCTGAAGCTCAGACATGTGCAAAGCGTGACAACAGAGAGTATCCTGACCAGAAAATTCCTCTTTTTCATAAATCGTCTCCGTTTGAAAAATGTGTATTTGCCTGCTGTTGTTTCACGATGATTTTCGGTTCAAGATACTCAGCACGATCTGAACCATGGTATCTTTTTCTTCCGGTTTCGAGATCGCAATCAGTAGCGTCAGGGCAGCAAGGCCATCGGCACTTATGATCCGTCCAGCTTTTGAGCGATATAGAATGTTATTCTTTTCAAGGAAATAGAGGAACAGGGCTGCTGCGATGCGTTTGTTGCCATCCACGAAGGAGTGGTTCTTTACTACCAGATAAAGAAGCATAGCGGCTTTGTGCTCAATTGTGGGGTACAACTCGTTTCCGTCAAAACTTTGATAGATCTGGCGTACCGAGCTCTCAAAGCTGGAGTCTTTAGGCTTTCCGAAAACACCGGAGTCAAATTCCCTACGCATGGCTTCCACTACGATAAGAAACTCCTGTTTTTCGATCACTGTTGCCGGAGTTCGTGTATTGCCTTCCTTCGGAAGGGTTTCATGGTCGTAATCATCAAGGATTTCGAGGCCTCTTGCAAAATCAGAGAGCACCTGCATTATTGCTCGCGCTTCGTCAATAGTGTCAACCTGCTCAAACAAGGATCGTTCGACCATTGCGATTGACTCTTTTAGTTCCTCAATACGCTGTTGTTGTTCAAGCAGCCTTTTCTGATTGATGGTATAGCCTTGAATAAGGTGCTCCTTGAGGATCCTGTTAGCCCAGATGCGGAACTGTGTGCCGCGTTTTGAATTGACTCTGTATCCGACAGAGAGAATCATGTCGAGGTTGTAGAACACCACCGGTTTGTCTGAATTTGCAATGTGCATTTTTTGCACATTGCTTTTTTCCGCCAGCTCTCCAGTTTTAATGATATTCTTGATGTGGCGTCCAATTACGGTTCTGTCCCGTTCAAAAACAAGAGCGATTTGTTGCTCGCTCATCCAGATGGTTTCATTTTCAAGCCTTGCTTCGGTAAGGATATTTCCATCTGGAGCTGTATAAATGATCAACTCTCCTTTTTCCAGGAGGGTATTATTTTTCATGGAAACTCCTTTGTAATCATAGATCATCGCATCATTCCCGTAACCCGGTTTTGTGCATTACCACTCTAATTTATCAAGTGTCACTCCATTTTCCGGGGGTTCGTTTTTAGCTTCGTGGAGGCTCTGAACCATGCCGTTGATGCTTCTGAGATATTCATCATCACTTACATACTCGGATTGTTCGAGTATTTTTATTTCACTTGATGTAAAATGCTCAAGTAACTGGATAAATTTTTCGTTGACGCTATCATCAATTTTCAGTGTTACGGTTTTCATCGTATTCTCCCAGGAATTATTGCCAGACTATCCGGATGAATAATACGCAAATTTCAAATCGCGTAAAACAACAGGACAATATTACCTGTTATCGCGGTTGCGCAAATAACCCCATGATGGGGTGCGAAAAATCCCAAAGGGGGGCGTATGCAATACGCCCCTACAGCGCCATCACAACAAACCATACTCCTGTGGCAATCATAATCAGGCTGGCAAACCGGTAAAAGCGTTTGCGGGTGGTTTGGCTGATGGTGTTGACTACCTTTCCGACCAGAATCAGGGCAGGGGCGGTGCCGATGCCGAAGAGGAGCATCATGAGGGCACCCAGGAGCATACCAGCAAAGGGGTTCTCCGCATCCATAGCGGCTCTTGCGGATGCGAGCAGGGCGGTGTAGGTGAGGCCGCAGGGGAGAAATCCGAGGACGATACCCATCGGGTAGTAGCTGCCGATTGAGCGGGGGGCCTTGAAGAGCGACATGATCTTTTGCATCACGCTGCCTCCGGGGAGGCAACCACTGCTTTTAGCGGGCAGCGGCAGCCACTCTGCGGTTGAGAGCCCCATAAGGATGATGGTGAGCCCTGCAATGATCATGATAGTGCGCTGGAGAGTCTCAATGGAGGCGGCAAGCAGCAGAAATGAGCCGGAGAGACCTACAATACCTCCAAGTAGGGTGTAGGTTGTGACCCTGCCGAGGTTGTAGAGCAGAAGATGAAGCAGACCTTTTCGGGTTTCGCCGACCGAGAGAGCGCCGACAACCGGGCCGCACATGCTGATGCAGTGGCCGAATCCTCCGGCTAATCCGGAGAGCAGCATGGCCAGCAGTGGTGCAATAGTCATAGGGGCATCTCTATTAATTTGTTCCGCGATTCGATTGCTTTGTTGGACGGTGCTCGAAAAGAGAACAAGGACTTCAGGGACTGCAAGGACGAAGAGAACAGTTGGATGGTTTTCCTTGGCGCAATTTCGTGTGATTTCGTCTGTTTTGTGGTTCAAAAATCTTCAAACTGCTCACGACAATTTATAGAGATGCTCAGTTTATTTTTTTCCTTCCCTTTTCGCAGCTTGGGCTGTTTTTGCCGTTACATCGTCATCGTCGAGCATTCGGTACTTGGGTGCCTCGGGGTCGTCAAACTGTCCGCTTTTCACCGCCCAGATAAAGAGGAACCACGCCGCTACACCGACAAACAAGCCTATACCGATAAGATAAAATGTGGTGTACATGGTTGCGCTGTCAAGTTTTTTTTAATCGCAATGAGTTACTCACTACCACCAGCGAACTTGTAGCCATCAGCAGTGCCGAGATGATGGGGTGCAACACACCCGTGACGGCAAGCGGCAGGGCTATCAGATTATACGCAAAGGCCCAGAAAAGGTTCTGACGGATGACGGAAAAGCATTTCGATGAGCTGTCAATGAGGGTGCTGATGAGCCGGAGGTCATCCTTGAGAATGGCCACTCCAGCACTTTCGAGCGCTATGCCCGATGCCTGGCCGACGGTCACTCCCGTGTCGGCTTCTGTGAGGGCAGGGG
>JAAXXL010000025.1 GCA_013334485.1 Chlorobiaceae bacterium
ATTAACGGCGAAGAGGTATAGGATCACCGCTATGGCTGTCATGACCGAGTTTATTGATCTTATTGTACCCATTACCATTATTGAGGAGAAGTATCCCGGAGGGTGGGAGCGATGTCTCAGCGATCACAAACGAGCTATAGGCGGCAGAGTCTGGTTTGATGACCACCTCTTTCGTGATGGTGCCATGAATCCCGAGGCAATGGAGGCACTTCTCAAAGAGTGGTGGAAGCTCGGGTTCGACTGTTACCGAGAGAAAGAGGGGAAAAAACAGTGGATAGATCTCTGTGTTTATGAAGGAATGCATGGCGGCCTGCAGATGCCCTGCGAGTGGCTTGCTGAAGATCCCGCAACACGAACGGTCTATTTGAAGGGAACCCCTCCGGGAGAAATAAAGGGCAGGGACTGGGATCTCTGTGATGAGTGGGAGGCTCCGGTATTTCCCGGATTGTGAAGCCTGCCGGATTTATTTTCAGTGGATCCTGATTGCCCGGCCTGCTTTTATTTTTTTCAGCCTGATTGTTGTTTCTGTTCCCGCGTTGATGATAAAGTGGATTTTCTCCTTTCCCAACAGGATGTCGCACTGTTTGATATCCAGATTTTCAACCCTGAGGTCTATGGTCCGTCCGGTCTTTCCCTTTGCGATGGCTTGATTTATGAGGGAGGGCAATTTCATAATCAGTGTATCCAGGCCAAGGTTAAGTTTTGATGCGATACGTTCCCGCAACAGATCGTGCAGTACCTCATCGCCTCTTTGTACCAGAAGGCTGCCGGAGTTGACTGCAAAGTCAAAATTTCTCACGTTCAGCCGCTGTGTCGGAATATCAAAAACCGGATGACCGCTCAGATAAAAACGGCCATCCAGATCCCCTCCGGTATCTACCGCAACCGTTAATCCTTCCTTCGAGGTGTAGGCTCGGATATCAAGTATGGAGATGCGGTATCCCTTTGAAAGGATCTCCGTTCCGTGCAGCATTCGGTTTAACTGCTGATTGATTTCATCAAATGAGGTGCTTGGATAGATGAAAATATCCGACACCGGCTGCTTCTCCCTGCCGACAATCTCTCTGTAGTCCGGCAAACGATGGTGAGTTGCCTGTGCAGTAGTGTCGGTTACAAGAAGCATTTTTGCTTTTACACTGGCAAAGCAGACAATGGTGCTCTTCTGCAGCTTGATATCTCCACTGATATCGCTACAGTTAAAACGTATCCAGACCGGAGCAGGGTAGCTGGTAATGCGAATCGGCTCCTGCAGGTCATGCCAGATATGGGCAACGGTTTTTCGCAGTGAAGCGGCCTTGTTTATCTCCAGGTCAACCATCGATGTCAGGCTTTTACTGTTCAGGCTGATCGCCTCATCCAACTGTTTTCTGATATGCTTCCTGAACGGCCCCAATTTGATGACCGGTTCAATGACCCATTGATAGCCTATTATTTTGAATCTGGTTTTCAGTCTCCAGTTTTTGTCGAGATCAATGGGTGTCGTAAGGGTGAGGATAATGCTGGTGTGCAAGGGAGAAACAAGCCCGGAGAGCGTTTTACCGAACCGGCTGTCGAGCAGGGTGGCATCAACGGTTAATGGCAAGGTGCAGAGCAGTTCACGGCCATTGGAGGTGATGGTGATGTCGTCTGTTTTGGTGAGGGTGAGCAGAATTTTCTCTTTTTCGGACTCCTGAAGAAAAAGGGTCGTTTCAAGGAACTTCCCGGTGATTTTTTTGTTCAGGTAGTCGGCAAGGCTTTTAACCTCAATAATGATAGGGATATTGAAGGTGGATTGCGGAATATCGATGATGATTTTTTCGTTGATCGCAGCGGGGGGAGTAGTTGTATTCTTTCTCAGAAGCAAATAGAGTCCCGAAGCAAGGAGCCCCAGAATAAGGGTGGTGATCAGGAGTGCTTTTTTCATCTCCCCGGTTGTTCGTATGCTTTCATCGCTCCTGGTGTTGATTTGGATGCAATGGCACCCGTTCCCGAATAAATATAAACATTATTTATTCTCTATAGATTGCTCTGCGTGCAGAGTATTTCCTGGATGCTGGCCATCTTCAGGGTTATCAAAGAGAGTGCAGAAAAAACTATTCGGAGCAGAGGGGGATGTGACCCGTAATGAGAACGGGGGGTTTGAAGAGCCGATAATAAGCTGTATTTTCAGCTATTGCCTGTGCCTTGCGGGGTAGTTTCCTGCAATGAACCAATAACCATTTTCGATACGTGAATACATCATCTCCCTCTCCTTCAATAACTCCAGGACGTGTTTTTGTTGTTGGCGCCACCGGCTATATCGGAAAATTTGTTGTTCGTGAACTGGTATCAAGAGGCTATGAGGTGGTGAGTTTTGCCCGTGAGCGATCAGGTGTTGGAGCAACGACCATGGCCGATGAGCTTCGCCTTCAGTTGAAGGGTTCCCTGGTCCGGTTCGGAGATGTGAGCAGCATGGACTCCCTTCTGAAGAGTGGAATCCGCGGAGAGCATTTCGATGTTGTGGTCTCATGCCTGACTTCACGCAACGGCGGAATACAAGACTCCTGGAATATCGATTATCAGGCTACACGCAATGCGCTTGATGTTGCGGTGGCTGCCGGAGCAAAGCAATTTGTTCTGCTCTCGGCGATTTGTGTTCAGAAGCCGATGCTTGAGTTTCAGAGAGCTAAACTCAAAATTGAAAAGGAGCTTCAGGAGTCAGGGCTGACATGGTCTATTGTTCGCCCTACGGCATTTTTCAAGTCTATTGCAGGCCAGGTAGAATCAGTAAAAAAAGGGAAGCCCTATGTTGTTTTCGGCAACGGTGAGTTGACCGCCTGCAAACCGATAAGCGAAAGGGATCTGGCCCGTTTTATTGCTGATTGTCTTGTAGATTCGTCAAAGCAAAACAGGATACTGCCCATAGGAGGTCCGGGCAAGGCTATTTCTGCCAGGGAGCAGGGCGAACTGCTCTTTGAACTTCTCGGTCTCAAGCCGAAGTTCAAAAATATGCCGATACAGATGTTTGATGTTATTATTCCCGTAATGACTCTGCTTGCAAAGTTTTTTCCGAAACTTGAGGACAAGGCTGAGTTTGCCCGCATCGGAAAGTACTATTGTTCGGAGTCCATGTTGGTGCTTAATCCGGTTACCGGGAAGTATGATGCAGAGATAACCCCATCCTACGGCAGTGACACCTTGCGTGATTTTTACAAACGGGTGCTCAAAGAGGGGCTTGCTGGCCAGGAGCTTGGAGAGCACTCCATGTTCTGAGGCTGCGACGTTCGGGTTTTACATTCCAGCAGGTGTTTTTTTAAATAAATCGAGGGTCAAATGCTTATAGCCTTTCTCAGGGAGATGAAAAAGACCCTTTTTCCTCATGCAATTGCAGCGCATTTCAGCAATGGTCTGATTCCTGTTGCAGTACTTTTTTTGCTTCTCTCTCTCCCTACCGGCGATATCTATTTTGAGCATACCGTCAGTCATCTGCTTCTTATCGTGCTGATGGCAATTCCGGTCTCCTTTGTTTCTGGCCTGTATGACTGGAAAACAAGGTACAAGGGCGCCAAAGCACCCATTTTCATTAAAAAAATCAGGCTCTCGATTTTGCTTTTTGTGCTTTGCAGCACTGCGGTCGCAATTCGACTGAGCTTTCCTGATGTTATGTATACTGGCGGCCAGTTGCGCTGGATCTATATTGCGCTCTTGTTGTTTATGCTTTCGGTAGTGATTCTGCTCGGCCATTACGGAGGAAAGCTCTCTCTGGCACAACGATCGGCAGCAGGGCGAAAGTGAATGCGTTGGTTTACTGCTTGTAACAGATGTAAAGCAAAGAACAAATGAATATGTCAGAGAACAGCAAAACGCAGGAAATAAAGAAAATTGCGCTGTTTACTTCCGGAGGTGATGCCCCTGGAATGAATGCCGCAATTCGGGCTGTAACCCGCGCAGCCATAGTCAATCATCTTGAGGTTGTCGGCATCCGCCGTGGTTATCAGGGGATGATTGAAGGCGATTTTATGCCGTTGTATGCCTCTGATGTGAGCGGAATCATGCATCAGGGCGGTACCATGCTTCGAACAGCACGCAGTGATGAATTCAGAACTCCTGAGGGACGAAGGAGGGCATATCGGGAGTTGAAAAATGCTGATATTGATGCCGTTGTCGTGATTGGCGGTGATGGTTCTTTCACCGGGGCACTGGTGATGTCACAGGAATACCCGGTCTCTTTTGTCGGCATTCCTGCCACTATTGACAATGATATGTTTGGTACTGACTATACCATCGGCTTTGAGACGGCGTTGAATACGGTGGTTGAAGCTGTCGACAAGATTCGGGATACAGCGCGCTCCCATGGCAGGATTTTTTTTGTGGAGGTTATGGGGTGTGAAGCCGGCCAGCTTGCCCTGCACAGCGGGATTGCTTGCGGGGCAGAGGTTATCCTGATTCCTGAATCGCAGGAGCAGGGAGATGATCTCAATAATTTTCTCCACAACGGCTATAAAAACAAGGAGAGCAGCGGAATTGTGATAGTTGCTGAGGGTGATGAAACCGGCGGGGCAATGAAAATTGCAGAAAGAGTGTGCAAGGATCACCCTGAGCTGGAAGTTCGGGTTTCCATTCTCGGTCACATACAGAGAGGCGGCAGCCCCACAGCAAATGACCGGATTAATGCGACAAGAATGGGTGTTGCGGCTATTGACGCGCTGATTGATGGTCAGAATAATATCATGATCGGCCTCGAAAGTGATGAAATTGTTCGGGTGCCCTTCATGAATGCGGTAAAGCTTCATCACTCCATTGATGAGCATCTTCTTGAGATTCAGAGGATGATGAACGCATAGCAATCAGTTATGGTTACGCTGTGTAAGCTGAAGCGTGCACCCTTCACGTCAGGCTTTCGGAGTGCCTGTTTTGGCCGGTTTTTCATTGACGGAGCAATTGCCGCATGATGAGATTTTCAGCAGGGTATAGAGTGGACAGAATCCCGAAAGTGCCGTGAGAATCGGAACCAGTCCAATGGCACCCCACCATGACTGGTTTATGATACCGATAAAAATAATAGAGACGCCAATTACTATGCGGATACCCTTGTCATATTTTCCGATATTTTTCTTCATAGGTTCTCTTTGATAAAAAATGAGTGTAAGTTATGTTTGACGAGCCTGGATGGTAACCCTTCCAAATTACCATCCCTTTACCTCACAAGCAATGATTAAAGAGTAAAAGAGCCATCCAGCCATCCTGTGACCATAAAACTTGACAATATAACAGCGGGCTATGACCGTCATCCTGTTGTTCATCATCTCAGCGGACTCTTTGCAGATAACTCTTTGACTGCGGTAGTAGGGCCGAATGGAGGGGGAAAGAGTACTCTGCTTAAAACCATTGTTGGCTTTGTTCCGTTGATGACAGGAACTATTGATCTCTGTGGCATCAATCCCGGTGAAATAGCATATCTGCCTCAGCAGTTCGAAATTGACCGCACCTTTCCGATTACGGTTATCGAGGTTGTTTTGCTTGGGAACTGGCAGCGAACCGGTGCATTCGGGCGCATGAGTAAATCGCACCGGTCTGAAGCTTTGGATGCACTTGAAGAGGTTGATATGGCCCCGTTTGCCTTATGGCCTGTTGCTTCGCTTTCAACCGGACAGTGGCAGCGTGTTCTTTTTGCCCGCATTATTGTGCAGCGAGCGCGCCTTGTCCTCCTTGATGAGCCTTTTGCTGCAATTGACGGCCATACAACTCTTGCCCTAATGCAGCGGCTGGAGCATTGGTGCCGGAGCGGGATCACGATCATCTGCATCATGCATGATCTCAATCTGGTTCGTTCCCATTTTCCCCAAACATTGCTTTTATCAAGAGAGCTTGTTGCCTGGAGCAATACAGCGGAGGTACTCAGCAGCGAAAATCTTGATACTGCACTTGCAGTTGCTGAGAGCTGGCATGAAGCATCCGGGATCTGTTCTATCAAAGGGGAGAGCCGGTGACTCTTGAATTGTTTACCGATCCTGCGATGCAAAGGGCAATGATTGGCGCTCTGTTGATCTCATGCAGCAGTGCCCCTCTTGGCGTATTTCTGGTGCTTCGCCGAATGAGTCTGCTTGGAGACATCATGGCGCATGCCATTTTGCCTGGTGTGGCTGCGGCATTTATTGTTTTCGGTATGTCGATTCCGGCCATGAGCATTGGCGGATTGGCTGCGGGGTTGACGGTTGCTCTGCTTGCAGGGGTTGTCTCCCGATTTACAGCATTGCGTGAAGATGCTTCATTCGCAGCGCTCTATCTGATTGCTGTGGCTTCAGGGGTATTAATGATTGCGCTCCATGGCAATCCACAGGATCTTGAGGATATTCTCTTCGGGGATGCACGGCTGCTGGATGAGAAGATTCTTTTTTATATGGCGACGATCAGTGCATTTACCCTGCTCACACTCGCTTTGATCTATCGCACGCTGGTCGTGGAATCTTTTGATCCCGTATTTCTTCGCACGGTAAAAGGAAAAGGGGGGCTGGCTCATGCCATATTTATTTCACTTACCGTGTTGAATATGGTTGAAAGTTATCGGGCAATGGGAACGCTGATGTCGGCAGGACTCATGCTTGTTCCGGCCATTACATCGCAATTCTGGACTCAACATCTCAGAACAATGGTTGCTCTCGCTGTTGGCTTGGCTGTGAGCGGCTCTTTTCTCGGTCTGATTCTCTCCTTTACCTTGGCGGTGCCTTCAGGCCCGTCAATTATCCTGATTCTGGGTGGTTTTTACCTCTTCTCCCTCCTGTTAGGCCGTTTCGGAAGCGTAAGGGCCCGCTACTTTCCGTTCCGTCATCTATCCCGATAGATCTTATTTTCCGGGGATTGAGCTTCTCAGCATCCAGAGTCAGTTGCTCCCAGTTTCAGCCGCAGGAATCAACTCTTGTATTGCTGAAGCTATCTGAACCATTTTGACCGGTTTGTTCAGTGACTTGCGTATACCGAATTGCTCAAGCGTATACTGGTCATCAGCATTTTTCCCATAACCGGAAATCATGATAATAGGGGTACCGGGATTTGTTTTGTGTATCGCTGCTGCCAGTTCAAATCCGGTCATTTCAGGCATTGTCAGATCGGTCACGACAAGGTCATACTCATCCGGGTTGCTGCGGAACCTCTCAAGAGCCTGCTTGGGTGAGTTTTGAGCATCAGTGTTGAATCCGATTTTTGCTATCATCAGAGAGAGCACTTTAAGGGCCGCCGGTTCATCGTCAACAAGCAGTACAGTTCCTTTTCCTTTTGCCTTTGTTACCTCTGTTTCGGATTCCGGGATCTCTTCGTTGATCACCGGCAGATAGATGATAAAGGTGCTCCCTTTTCCCTGGCGGCTTTCCACATTGATTTCGCCTTTCAGGCTTTTGACTATTCCATGAACAACTGAAAGGCCGAGACCGGTACCTTTATTCACTGATTTTGTTGTAAAGAAGGGCTCGAAGATTCGCTCCATGGTTTCATCGTCCATACCGGTTCCCGTGTCGGAAACGGTTAGCTGCAGATAGTTTTGAGCATCAAGCTTCGGGAACATTTTCCGGTTATTGCTGTCCAGCGTTATCTCCTTGAGGCCGATTGTCAGGACGCCGCCGGACTCTTCCATGGCATGGAAGGCATTGGTACAGAGATTGACAATAACCTGATGGAGTTTTGAAGAGTCTGCAAGAATGTTGCGGCAGGATTTTTCGATACGCGACTCTATGGTGATAGTTGATGGTATGGAGGGTCGAAGGAGTTTCAGCGCTTCATCAATAACCGCCTGAACACAAACGATCGTCGGAGTGCTCTCCTGATCCTTGCTGAAGGTCAGGATTTGTGCTACAAGATTGCGGGCTCGTTCGGCAGCACCCATAATCTCATTGAAATACTCCCTTATCGGGTCCTCTTCCAGGAGGCTCATATATCCCATTTCGGAGTAACCGAGAATAGGGGTGAGGATATTGTTGAAATCGTGAGCAATTCCTCCCGCCAGTGTTCCGATGGCTTCAAGTCGCTGCGATTTTCTCAGGAGCGCTTCAAGTGCGCTTTTTTCTTCCTCTTCCTTTCTCTTTTCGGTGATGTCAAGAATGATGCCGACATACCGGGTTATTGTTGATGCTGAATCTCTGAACGGCACCCCTTTGCTTAAGAGCCACCGAATGGATCCCTTTTCATCAAGGATTCGCCAGATGCAGTTGAATTCCACCCCCCTCTTCATCGCCTCTCTGACCGCCTTTTCAGTAGGTACTCTGTCCTCCGGGATGATGGTTTTCAGCCAGTTATCAAATGAAGGTTGACAACTGTGAGGCTTCAGACCCATTAACGCCCACATCTCTTCAGACCAGACTGCAATATTGGTGTTCGGTATGTTCTCCCATATGCCGGAATTGGTTGCCGACATAATGACTCTCATCCGCTGACTGCTGGCTACAAGCTCCTCCTGTAAGCGTTTGCGTTCCGTAAAATCATGGACGATGGAGTAGAGGAGAGATTTGCCCTCAAGCATAATGGCACCGCTGACAACTTCCACATCGCGGATTGAGCCGTCTCTTCGGCGATGCCGGAAAATAAAGTAGTTGCGTTCATCCTGTTTGGCTCGCTGCATTTCAGCTTTTATTTCAGGAGCAGTAAGCATGTTGATCTGACTGATGTTCATCCGGCAGAGATCCTCTTGAGTCCAGCCATAAAAGTTTACAGCCGCAGGATTTGCGTCAACAATTTGACCATCCTCCGGATCAACGATCAGCATGACGGTATACTTGTTCTGAAAGAGGCTTCTGTATCGCGCTTCACTCTGGTGCAGCTCATTTTCCGACTCTTCACGTGCCTTTCGGGTTCGGAGCGTTGTGATGCCGTAGGCAAGGTTGTCAGCCAGAGATGCGAGCAGTTCGGTCTCCTCCGCTGTAAATGCATCAGCCATGCCGGAGTAGATGTTCAAGACACCGAATACATGATTACCGCTTCCCAGCGGCAACCCGAGGGAGGAGAGATAACCACGGGATATCGCCTCGTCACGCCATGGAGCGAAGCGTGGATCCAGTTGCATATTACGGGTGGTAAAGGGCTTGCCGGTACGAATTGCCGTTCCGCCCGGTCCCTGGCCGTGTTCGTTGTCTCCCCAGGAAATTTTAAGCTTCGAAAGGTAACCGTCATCAACACCGGCTTTGGCAACAGGTTGTACACTTTTTTCTGCATCGTCTAAAGCATAACCGACCCAGGTCATTCGATAGCCTCCGGTGTCTACGATAATGTTGCAGATCTCTCTGAGCAGCTCCTCTTCAGACTCGGCATGCAGAAGCGCCTTATTGCAGTTGTTGATAGCCTGCAGCGCACGGTTACTCTTGTAAATTTCGGAAATATCGGAGAGAATGATCTGGCATTGATTGCTCTCGTGTAACGGCACAGCTTCCATGCGGACGTTTATACCGGAGCAGGCGGGTTTGGTTTTTCCTTGCAGGGTTTCAGGAGTGAGGAGCATTACTTCGCAGTGACCGGGTATTTTCTGCAGGAATATGCGTTCCATCAATGCGCTGAATGCGAAGCTGTCCTGAGGGGCAACAAAGGGTTGAAACTTTTGCTTGACAAGCACGACTCGATCCACACCAAGTATCGTTGATGCGGTCAGATTGGCCTCGAGAACCATGCCCTCCTCATCAAGTGTCAGGTAGCCAAGCGGAGATAAGTTATAGATCTCTGTATAACGATCGAGAGCACTCTGCAACTCACGCCTCGAATGCGTCAGTTCATCCTGCTGCATTTCATGTTCAAGCTGATGAACTGACAACTCATGGATAATACGGATCATATCCTGCGGAGAGGACAAGGAGGCCATATCAATTTTCAGCTTTTCCTGAAGACGCTTTTCAGCAAGAAGCCGGAGCTCTGATGAGGGTTCTACAGTGGCTCTGTTCTTTTTCATGAAAGGGTTTTCATGCTCGGCGAAACACGGGTAATTCTGTACTGCTTCAATAATACCAAATGCGATGGACTATTCCCTTTTTTTATCGAAAAGGTTCAACTCAATCTCGTTGCATTTATTGGCTACTGTTCGGCATTATGGAGCAGGGGAGAGATAACGTTCTCTTGCCCCTGCTCGATTGTGCGGAATCAACAAAGAGATCACTTTTACCTCGTTTTACCCGATCTCGAAGACCACTGTTTAGGAGCACTTTTTGCCGGAGGTTTTGGTCCGGGGTGTCCCGAATTCCCTCTTCCGTGTTGTTTTGGGGCTTTTACAGGATGATGATCCATCAAGGGGAACGGGTGGCTCTCTATAACCGGAATTTTTTTGCCAATCAGTTTCTCTACATCGCGCAGGTACTCTTTCTCTTCGGCATCACAAAATGAGTAGGCGGTTCCTTTTGCCCCTGCTCTTCCGGTTCTTCCGATACGATGGACATAGGTTTCGGCAATATTCGAGATGTCAAAATTTATCACATACTCAAGTTCATCAACATCTATGCCCCGAGCGGCGATGTCGGTTGCTACCAGAACACGGGTAGACTGGTTTTTGAAATTCGTCAGGGCTCGCTGGCGGGCATTCTGTGCCTTGTTGCCATGGATCGCTTCTGCACGGATATGATGATGAAGCAGGAATTTGACAACCTTGTCAGCCCCGTGTTTGGTTCGGGTAAACACAAGGGCGTTTTTAATATTCTGATCTTTCAGGATTTCAACCAACAGGCTGTTTTTATTACCCTTGTCGACAAAGTAGATGTACTGCTGAATAATGTCAACCGTTGAGGAGATCGGCGTTACTGATACCTCTGAAGGGTTATGCAGTATGGTGCCAGCAAGCTTGACGATTTCAGGCGGCAGTGTAGCTGAAAAGAAGAGTGACTGTTTCTTCTTTGGCAGAACGGTCAATACTTTTTTTATGTCGTGAATAAAGCCCATATCGAGCATACGATCGGCTTCATCGAGAACAAATATCTCCACATCCCGTAAATTAAGAAATCCCTGGTTCATGAGATCCAAAAGACGTCCGGGAGTAGCGATAACGATATCGACTCCGTTTCTCAATGCTGAAATTTGTGGATTCTGGTTGACTCCACCGAAGATGACCGTATTGGTCAGTCCGGTATGACGTCCGTATGCCTTGAAACTTTCACCGATTTGAATGGCAAGCTCCCTGGTCGGGGTGAGTATGAGGCTTCTGATTTTCCTTTTTTTCTCATTAACCCGCGCTGCACTCAGGAGCTGAAGGATAGGAATCGCAAATGCTGCGGTTTTTCCGGTTCCGGTCTGTGCACATCCGAGTAAATCGTTGCCCTGGAGAATAATCGGGATGGCTTGAGCCTGTATAGGTGTAGGTGTTGTATAGCCCTCTTCCTGAAGCGACTTTAAAATTGGCTCAATTATGTCCAATGAGTTGAATTGCATAGGGTAAAATAGTAGTTCACGTGTACGTTAACGAGTGCATTGCTTTGCAGGTGCAGAGTGCCGTTCTGACGTTGAGTAGTTAGTAACGGCGTCATCTTGTTATGCTGCTGGTACAATGACCTCTCTTGATGCTATCTCAGTAATGGTGGCGACAATATTATCCACCACATCTTCGTTAAATGCCGTCGGCATAAGCTGATCGGCGGTTGGAACTATGGAGTGGGCGATGGAAGCTGCTACAGCCATTTTTATTTCAGGTGTTACTTTTTTTATACCGGTTGTCAAGAGCCCCCTGAACAAGCCAGGAAAAACAAGGGCATTATTGACCTGGTTAGGGTAGTCAGAGCGCCCGGTGCCAACAATACTCGCTCCTGCTTTGAAAGCAAGATCAGGCATTATTTCAGGTGTCGGATTTGCCATGGGGAATATAAAGGGGTCCTTGTTCATTCCTGCAATCATGGCTTCAGTTACAATGTTACCTTTCGAGACTCCGACAAAGACATCGGCACCAGCCAGTGTGCTTTGGAGATCACCGTGGTGTTTTGCCCTGTTACTGACTTCAGCAATGTTTTGCTTGATCGGATTCATCCCCGGCCTGCCTTCATAGATGGCGCCCTTGGTATCAACGAGAACAACCTCCTTGACCTCTGCATGAATAAGCAGTCGGGCGATAGCTATACCTGCGGCTCCAGCACCATTGATAACAATATGCAGGTCTCCGAGATTTCGGCCGGTAACGCGGCAGGCATTGATGATCGCGGCCAGGGTTACGATGGCAGTTCCGTCCTGATCATCATGAAAAACCGGAATTGAGAGCTCGTTTTCGAGGCGCTCCAGAATTTCAAAACAGCGTGGCGCAGAAATATCCTCCAGATTGATACCGCCAAAACTCGGCTCAATAAGTTTGCAGAATTTAATGATATCCTCAACATCGGTTGAATTGATGCAGAGCGGGATAGCATCAATACCGGCGAACTCCTTGAAAATTATGGATTTCCCTTCCATGACCGGCATTGCCGCTTCCGGTCCGAGGTTGCCAAGTCCCAAAATCGCTGTTCCGTCAGAGACAACAGCAACCTGGTTTGCACGATTGGTCAGCGTAAAAGATTTCTCCTTATCACGACCGATTTCACTACAGACCGCAGCAACTCCGGGAGTATAGGCCAATGAGAGATCGTATTTGTTTTTGATCTCTACCTTGGATCGGATTTCGATTTTACCTCTTGATTTGAGGTGTAATTCAATAGATTTTTTTGAGTAGTCCATTATTATTATTGCAGGTTTGCTTCCTGCTAAAAAATTGGTTGAAAAAGGAGTAATTCAGCTTGTTATACCGGGTATTCCTTTGAAAGCTCAAGCTTTCCGGAAATTAAGGTACAGGCGGAAAGGGTGAATGAAAAGCCCGACAATATAGATTTTTTTTTCTTTTCTGAACGTTCCAGGCAGGATAAATAAGCTTGAGATCTATTTTATTAATACCGAACCACTTACAAGAATCTCACGCTAAACGTTCCATCTTCCGGGTATTTATCCCGAACTCATCTGTTCCCCTTGCCAAAAAATGGCTCTCCAGGGTATATGCAAGTTGATTTCCCTTTCGGGTTGCAAGGCATTGAATACTCGTTCCGAAAAATGTCCGGGCACTGATTTCAATCAGTTGTATGGTATACAATATGCCGTATTACCGGTATTTACTTCAAGCAATATTATTGGCAATTTTGGACTATCAACATAAGAATCAACAATCAGTATGCTGTTTCTCTGCACGCCTGCTTGCGACTGAGAGTGGCTGATCGAAAGTGCCACACCTCTGTTACCGCTCGCTTAACAGTGATGCGTTTCAGAAAGGGATTGGCTGGTTCACTACAATTGAGTTTAACGTAAAATTCAGCACGCATGGCTAAAAGTATAGTCAAATGGTTTGATGGTAAAAAAGGGTATGGATTTATTGTGAATCCTGATGGGGGAGAGGATATTTTTGTTCATTACTCGACCATTGATTCCGTGCACCGTTTCAGGTTTCTTAACGAGAATGCACAGGTTGATTATGAACTTGACAATTCAACGAAGAGGTTACAGGCTAAATATGTGCGGGAAATTTCAGTTGCCTCCTGACCAGCAAGGGAGTTTCAGCTAATGCTGAGATACCTCTGAAATGGCAATCTGTTTTTTATGAAAGGGCAGGTTTTTCAGTAATTAATCGGCGCAACAGAATACAAGTCCATCATGCGCACGGCTATGATGGACTTGAAAAAGGTGTAAAGTCGCCTGATTATCCCCCGACTTCATCCTTCAATGCCTTTCCTGGTTTGAATTTAACTACTTTTTTAGCGGCAATGGTAATGGTTTTGCCTGTCTGGGGATTTCTTCCCTGACGTGATGCCCGATCTACGGCTGCGAAGGTTCCGAAACCGGCAAGTGGCACATCGTTACCACTTTTTAAAGTAGCTTTTACAATACTGATAAAGGCTGTAAGAGCCCTGTCAGCATCTGCCTTGGTCAGATTGGCCTGAGCAGCAATTTTTTCGATTAATTCTGCTTTGGACATAGAGTGTATTATTTTTGAAGTTAGGGAAAAGGTCTATTTGTTCGGTCAAATCATGAGATTACAGGCAGTCCCGCGTTATTGTCGCGTGTACAGCATTTATATGAGGGCACCTCTATTTATTGTCGTGAGAAGCCCGAGGATAAGGCGGATGGAGCACAGAAACCGGAGTGTACAGGTAGTACATGAGGATTTCGAGCACCACCCAACGCAGTAATCGGGTTTCGGAATAAATAAATAGAGGTGCCCATGATCTGGTTACTTTATGATACCCGAAAAAAGGAGGTCATGAAATCAATCTGATAGTGATAGGTGGTGAGTGATGAGCGTTATCACCAGAAACGGCTACCAACAGCTAAAATAAACCAAAATATCTCAAATATTTCAAATTCATGCCTCTTGTATACTCTTAAAACACTCTTAACCGGTGATTCTCCTCTCTTTTGATCTTGATTTTTGTCCTTTTGCGTTATAAATAACAGCGAATGAACTGCGAACTCTCTGTCAGGGCAATGTTTTCGTGACAACAGGGCCACTGTTTCTCGAAAGCGCAGGTTGAGAGTGGTTATCCTCCTTTATTGTATCTCTCTTGTTGTGGTATCGCATTTATTTAATTACCGTTTACTCTCAGCAGGAGGGAACAGTTGTTTCTTTTTCCGACTGCATATTCTGAACTGATAAACCGGTGAGCCAGACTGATGCCGCTTAATCTTTTTACAAGCAACCGGATGGAAGTTCTGGTTGATGCCCTTGGCAGTACACTTTCTGAACCCGCAACTTCGGTGTTGTCGAGAGAGATGATTGTTGTGCAGAGCAGGGGCATGCAGCGCTGGCTTTCAATGGAACTGGCCAGCCGTTTTGGCGTATGGGCCAATGGCCACTATCCCTTCCCTAACTCTATGGTCATTGAGCTTTTTGCGTCGCTGTTCCCATCTCTCTCGAACTCCTCCGCTTTTGTTCCGGAGGTCATGGCATGGAAAATCATGCAGCTTCTGCCGGCACTGCTTGAAAGTGCCCCATTTGACTCATTGCAGCACTATCTTTCAGACGATTGCGATGGCATCAAGCTTTTCCAGCTTTCGGAAAAAATTGCAGATACCTTTGACCAGTACACCCTTTTCCGTTCGGATCTGCTTGCAGAATGGGAGAGTGGCAAGAGTGATATAGTTGGAGATGAGTGGCAGGCAATTTTGTGGCGCAGGCTTAATTCGGAAATTCCGGGAGTGCATCGGGGTCAGATGAAAGAGCAGTTCTGTATGAAGCTGAGTCACTCATTACGCAAAGAGTTTGATCTGCCGGAGCGGATCTCGCTTTTCGGGATTTCGTACCTGCCGAAATATCATCTTGATATCCTTTCATCAGTCGCAAGGTTGACAGAGGTAAACCTTTTTCTTTTAAGCCCGACCTATCAATACTGGTCTGATATTCTTCCCAAAAAAAGGGTCATGAGGCTCTCTTTGCCGGAGCGGAAACTCCGGAGTGAAGGTAATCCGTTGCTGGCATCTCTCGGCACGACAGGTCGTGATTTTTTTGACATGATTCTTGACCTGAGCGATGGGGCATATATCCAGGAGGAGATGTATGACGATCCGGGACATGATTCTCTGCTCCACTCGTTGCAGTCTGATATGCTGCACCTTTCAGGTACCGGTGACGAGGCGGATGAAACAGCAAGGACTCTTGATCCCCTTGACCGATCGGTTCGAATCCACTCCTGTCACTCTCCGCTTCGTGAAATTGAGGTGCTTCATGACAACATTCTTGAGATGCTCTCAGGTGACAGCACGCTTACTGCGGGGGATATTGTTGTAATGACCCCTGATATCGAGATCTACTCCCCCTACATTGCAAGTGTTTTTTCTGAAGTGGTGAATGGCGCTGCACATCTTCCATTTTCGATTGCGGATCGCAGGATCGTTAATGAAGGGGAGATCGCTCATGCGGTTCTCAAGGTTTTATCGCTTTATGGAAGCAGGCTTGCTGCATCCGAACTTTTTGATCTGCTCTCCTCTCCGCCAGTAATGAGGCGTTTCGAAATTGATGATGAAGCTCTCGGCATTATCCGGAACTGGATAGAGAAAACCAGGATTCGATGGGGAATGGATGAGCATGATCGGGAGAGGAGGGCGCTGCCCTCCTACAGGGAAAACTCATGGCGGGAAGGGCTGAAGCGTTTGCTGCTCGGTTATGCCATGGCGGATGAAGAGCAGCTTTTTAATGGTACTCTTCCTTTTGGCGATGTTACGGCTTCGTCTTCCGATACTCTCGGCAGGTTTGCTGAATTTGTCGATGCCGTTGAGGCTTTTGTTCAATCGCTTGATCGATTGCGCGATCTTGAGGGGTGGAGGCGCTGGTTTCAGGAGCTTCTTGCTGCTTTTATTTCACCGGATGAGAGTTCTGAACGGGAGTACGCCTCGATTGCTGCACTAGGTGAAACGATCTCTGATATCTCCGGAGGTGCAGCGTATGATGGTGAGGTGAGTGCGTCAGTCATGCTCTCCTGGTTCAAGGCCAGGCTTGAGCAGCAGGAGCAGGGTCTCGGATTTATGACTGGCGGGATAACGTTTTGCGCCATGTTACCGATGCGAAGTATTCCATTCAAGGTTGTTGTGCTTGTCGGTATGAATGATTCGGCCTTTCCCCGTCAGAACCGTCCGCCGGGATTTGATCTCATTGCAACATCGCCCCGTCGCGGAGATCGCTCCCTGCGCAATGAGGATCGTTACCTTTTTCTTGAGTCTCTTCTGTCAGCCAGGGAGATATTCTATATCAGCTATGTCGGTCAGAGTATCAGGGACAACAGTGAAAAACCTCCCTCTGTGCTTGTCAGCGAACTGCTTGATGCGGTACATAGAGGGTTTCGTCTCTCCTCAGGAGCCCCTCTCACGGATCATATAGTGGTTCGCCATCGGCTGCAAGCTTTCAATCCTGAATATTTTACAGCAGGGTCCGGCCTCTTCAGCTATTCAACAGATAATTACAATGCGCTCATTGAAAAACAGCACCCGCTCAGCACGTTACGACCCTTCATGAGTGAACAGCTTGAAGAACCCTCAGAGGAGTGTAAATCTGTGCCGCTGGAGCAGCTTCTCAGATTTTATGACAATCCCTCCCGTTTTTTTCTTGAGCAGCGACTTGCTATCCGGATTGAAGAGTCCGCGCGACCGCTTGAAGATCGTGAGCCTTTTACCCTGGAGGGGCTGGAGCGATACCAGCTCCAGCAGGAGCTTCTGAAGATTATACTCCAGGGTGAGGCGCCCGAAGAACAGCTCCCCCTGTTTCGAAGCCGGGGGATGCTGCCGCCTGCCCTGCATGGTGAACGGTTGTTTTTTGAGCTTCTTGGGGAGGTGAAGGCTTTTGCCGCACAGGTACAAGAGCAGAGTGGTGGAAGAGAGCGGCTTGCCCCGCTTGATGTTGATCTTCAGCTTGGCGGATTTCGACTTACCGGGAGGCTTGAGAGGGTGTGGCCGGAGCATCAACTGCATTATCGATGCGCAAAGAGGCGTCCGAAAGACACCATCAGGAGTTGGATAGAGCATCTTGTGCTCAATGCGGAAGCCAGAATTGGTTATCCTGCCGGGACTCTTCTGCTCATGGTTGACGGCCTCACGCGATTTTCCCCCGTTGATGACGCAGCAGTTCATCTTGAACACCTGCTGAACCATTACTGGCAGGGGCTCTTGACGCCGCTTCGATTTTTCCCCCACTCATCACTGGCTTATGCTTCAAAGAGTGAAGAGCCTGAGAAGCTCAAAGCGGCACGCGTGGCGTGGATGGATAACGACTTTACCAGCATACCCGGAGAGGGCTCTGATCCGGCAATCTTGCGCTGTTTCGGAGTCGGCGATCCCTTTGATGCCGAGTTCCGCGCTCTTTCCGACGAGCTGCTCTCCCCCATGATTCGGGCAGGAGGCAATGCGGAATGACACAGAAACTTGAGCATGCATCCATCGCTCTTTCGGGGATAAACCTGATTGAGGCAAGTGCCGGAACCGGGAAAACCTACGCTATCACCTCACTCTATCTGCGACTGCTTGTAGAAAAAGAGCTTCTCCCGGACCAGATTCTGGTTGTTACTTATACCGAGGCGGCAACAGAGGAGCTTCGTGCAAGAATCCGGAGCCGGATACGGGAAGCGATTGATTTTAGTGAAAATCCCCAGGGAGAGGATCCCTTTCTTGATGCATTGATTGGCAATTGCAGTCAGATTGAGCGTACTAAAAAGAGAGAGCTGCTTGAGGGTGCACTGGGAGCCTTTGATATGGCATCGATTTTTACCATTCACGCATTCTCTCTCCGGGCATTGCAGGATAATGCGTTTGAAAGCGGTTCACTTTATGATACCGAACTGGTAACTGATCAAACTGAGCTTGTCGGAGAAATTCTCGATGACTTCTGGCGTCGCCACTTTTTTATTGATTCGGCACCCCTTCTCGGTTTTGCATTGCAAAACCGGGCTGCTGAACTCTTTTCGACACTTCTTAATGCTCTTCGTTCAGGAAGCGGTGCCCGGATTATTCCGGAATTCAGTGAGGCGGAAGTTGCAGCTCTTGATGTGGAGTGCGGCGAACGCTACAGGATGCTCAGCACGATCTGGATGAATGATCATGATGAGATAAAAGAGCTGCTGAAGTGCGACAAGGGGCTGCGGCGTTCAGAAGAGACCTACCGCGAAGACCTGCTTGGGCCCCTTTTGGAAAAGCTGGAGGCCTTTGTTTTTGGAGGTAATCCCTATGATCTCTTTTCGGGGTTTGTGCGCTTTACTACCGCAGGTATTGCAAAAGGAACCAAAACAAAAGCATTACCGCCCCAACACCTCTTTTTCGAGAGCTGTGAAGCCCTGCAGATCGCTGTAAACCAGCGATTTCTTGCCCTGCAGGCAGAACTGGCAACCTTTTACCGCAAAAGCCTCATTGAACGCAAAAGGGCTGCGAATATACGGTTTTTTGACGATCTGCTTGACGATCTCTACCATGCACTTCTCTCTGAGAGCGGTGGAGGGAAGCTTGCAGGCACTCTTCGTGAAAAGTACAGAGCCGCGCTTATTGATGAATTTCAGGATACCGATCCAGTCCAGTATGAGATATTCCGGAAAATCTATGCCGGTTCAGATAATCCCCTTTTTCTTGTCGGTGATCCCAAGCAGGCGATTTACAGCTTTCGCGGGGCTGATATATTTGCCTATATGCGAGCGGCTCGTGAGGTGAGTGATGACCGTCAATTTACGCTTACTGAAAACTGGCGCTCCTCTTCGCGGCTTTTGGATGCCTTCAATATGCTGTTTGAAAACGACCGTCATCCATTCTTGTATGACGAGATAGCCTACTATCCGCTTACATCCGGCAATCCGGAGCAACAGCAAGGTTGTGGAGAAGTCGAGCCACTCCGGCTTTGGTTGATGGATTCAAGGATCGAAAAAAATGAGACACTGACAGTAGATGCAGCTTCCCGTATCGCCTCTGCTTCCGTTGCCGGGGAGATTGCCCGGATTCTCAGGGACGGAGATTCCGTTGATGGCGTTCGGTCCGTGGAGGCTGGTGATATTGCCATTATTGTGCGTACCCACCGCCAGGGAGCAATGGTTCTTGATGCTTTGAGACAGAGGGGGATTGCCGGAGTCATGCGGAGCGACAAGAGCATTTTCAGCTCAATGGAGGCTGATGAGGTAAGAGTTCTGCTTTCTGCACTCTGTGACCCTGGCAGTGAATCGAAGGTGCGTGCGGCGCTGGTAACCGGTATACTTGGACGAACAGGAAATGATATTGCCTGTTTTGCCGATGATGAAGCTGCATGGAGTGAGATGCTCAGTCAGTTTCGACATTACCATCATCTCTGGCAGGATCGGGGATTTATGGTCATGAGTCGGGAGCTTATGGCTAAAGAGGGTGTGCGGGGTCGTCTTCTCAACGCGCCAGACTCGTCGGGTGAGCGCTGGCTCACCAATCTGCTTCACTGTTTTGATCTGCTGCATCAGGAGGAACATCAGCGGGGGTCAGGCATGGAAAAGCTTGCGGCCTGGTTCAGTGAGCGATGTGCTGCCAGCGAGAGCAGGGAGGAGTTTCAGATACGACTCGAAACCGATGAGGCTGCCGTCAAGGTTCTTACGGTTCATATCAGTAAAGGACTTGAGTTTCCTGTTGTCTTTTGTCCTTTTCTCTGGAGCGGGATTAACAGCACTAACAGGGTGGTCATGTTCCACAATGATAATGGGGATCTCGTAAAAGATTTTGGTTCCCCTGATATTGACCGTCATCGTTCGATAGCCGGCAAGGAGGCTCTTGGCGAATGCCTCAGGTTGCTCTATGTGGCATTGACAAGGGCGAAGTACCGTTGCTATCTTTTTTCAGCAAAAATCCGATCAGAGAGCTCGCCTCTCAGCTATCTTCTCTACTCTTCTGATGATCTTCGAAACGTTGAAGATCCTCTTGCTCAACTTCAGGCCGGAGCTGCTGCCAATACCGCCCGGACAATGGCTGAACGGTTGCAGCTCCTTGCCGAACGTTCAGGCGGATCAATCGGATTCAACTGGATCAATCCCGAGCCTCAGGATTGCAGCAAGTCAGCTTCTTTCGGCAGTTCTTCTCATGGCAAATTTTCCCCGCTCAAACGCTCCTTTAACGGCATGATTGAGAGTGGGTGGCGGGTTTCAAGTTTCACCTCGTTTTGTCGCCATGAGTTCAGTGCCTCTGAGCTGCCGGATCGCGATGAGCAACCGTTGACAGCGCCGCAGGCCGTGGTTATTAATCCGGAAAAGAACCTTTTTGCTTTCCCCCGCGGGGCCCAGGCAGGTATTTTCATGCATGGTATTTTTGAAAAGCTCAATTTCGCATCTCCCTCTATCCTGCAGATCCGGGAACTTGTTACAAAGGGACTTGATCGTTATGGTTATGATCATGAGTGGGAACCCTCTGTTACAAAGATGGTTCAACAGGTGCTTGGAGTGCCGCTCTCTTCGCCTAATGGAACCTTTACTCTCGGTGCCCTCAGACGCGGGAGCTGGGTTACCGAAATGGAGTTTTTCTTTCCTCTCAGCTTTATCACTCCCGCTATTCTTGGCGAGGTTCTCTCTCGATACGGCGCTCTCGACGAGGGGATTGATCTTGCCGCACTTGCCTCTAAGTTGCAGTTCAGGCCTGTCAGGGGTATGATGATGGGCTTTATGGATATGGTTTTTGTTGCAGACGGGCGGTACTATCTGCTCGACTGGAAATCAAATTTTCTGGGAAGCAGTTATGAAGATTACAACAAAGAGGCCATGAAAGAGGCTATGGAAACGAATCTTTATGCGTTGCAGTATCTTCTCTATACCGTTGCTCTTGACCGCTATCTTTCACTCCGGGTTAAAAACTACAGCTACGGTGAGCATTTTGGCGGCGTTATCTATGTTTTTTTACGCGGAGTGCACGGTGAGTATGGGGAAACAAAAGGTTTCTTCCGTGACCGGCCACAGGAAGAGCTGATAAAAGAGTTGACCAATATTCTGATTCAACAGGGAGGGTAGTCGGGTGAGTATCGAATTTCATGAACGGTTGATCGACCGCCATTTTGCAGCATTTATCACTGGTTCGTCCGGAAACGAGAGAGATCTTTTCTCACTTCTCGTCTCCATGCTCAGCAGCTCCGTCGGTGATGGCAATACCTGTCTGAATCTTCGAGAAGTTGCTGAAGAGCGAGTCATTGTTGATGGAACGGTTTTTGATTTTCCGGCCATTGACGAGCTGAGAGGGCTGGTCGTGCAATCGTCGGCGGCAGGTGTTCCAGGGCAGTTCAGGCCTCTGGTACTGGATGATGCCGGGCGGCTCTATCTCTACCGCTACTGGCGTTATGAGCATGATCTTGCCTCACTGCTACTTGAGAAAGCGCGAGGAGAGGATTGCAGGGTTGAAGATAAACTGCCGGATGACACATTGGTCAGAATGTTCCCGGAGAGTTCTGAGGGTGATAGTTCCCGTCAGAAAGAGGCTGCCGCTGTTGCTCTCTGCAGGCAGTTGTGTGTTATTTCCGGAGGTCCAGGAACAGGCAAGACCTCGACAGTTGTCCGGATTCTCGCACTGTTGCTCGAGCAGCATAACGGGCTGAAGCTGAACATTGCTATGGCTGCGCCGACAGGTAAAGCGGCAGCGCGTCTTAAAGCTTCAGTGTCTGCTCTTCGCCAGGTTCTTGATTGTTCAGATAACGTCAGAAACGCTATACCTGACAACGTTGTGACCATTCATCGTCTTCTCGGTACGCTTTCAGGAACGGATCGTTTCCGGCACTCAGCATTGAATCCGCTTGCATTTGATATTGTCGTTGTTGATGAGGCCTCGATGATTGCCCTGCCGCTTATGACCGCTCTGCTTAGAGCGCTGAAGCCCGGGGCTCGCCTTATACTGCTTGGAGACCGCGATCAGCTTGCTTCGGTAGAGGCCGGAGCTGTACTTGGCGATATCTGCCGGGCCGGAGAGCTGTTCCCGGATTCCCCGCTCGGCCAATCAATGGTTATGCTTGAAAAAAATTTCCGTTTTAAAGAGAAGAGCGGCATTGGTGAACTGAGCAGCCGGGTCAATGCCGGAAGAGGGGTAGATGCTTTACAGCTCCTGACAAACAGTGCTCAGGAGAGGCTCACCTGGCAGTCTGTTTCATCCCGTGAAGAGCTGAGGCGGTTACTTCCCGAAAGCGTTGTTGAGGGATACAGCTGCTCATTTAAAGCCGCTACACCCGGAGAAGCTCTTGAGCAGTTTGACCGGTTCAGGATACTCTGTGCGCTTCGTGATGGGCCGTTCGGAGTAAGTGGCATCAATGGCTATGTTGAAAGCACTCTTCGCAGGGCGAATCTGATTTCCGGCATAGAGGCCAATTATCGCTGCCGCCCGATTCTTGTTACGGCCAATGATCATACACTTCAGTTATTCAACGGTGATACCGGAATTCTTTTTCCCGATCCTGATTATGGCGGTGAACTCAGGGCGTTCTTTCCCTCATCTGACGGCGGTATCCGCAGCCTGGCTCCGATAAGAGTTCCTCATCATGAGAGTGCATTTGCCATGACTGTTCACAAAAGCCAGGGTTCGGAGTTTGAGCGTATTCTGTTGATTCTTCCTCCGACAGAGTCAGATATTCTGACAAGAGCGCTGCTCTATACAGCCATAACAAGGGCTAAGGCAAGTGTCGAGATCTGGGGAGATAAAGAGGTGTTTGTGAAGGCGGTCAGTCGAAAGAGTGAGCGGCATTCCGGACTTGCCGATGCTCTGCTGTCGGCTGTAGAGGTGTGTTGATCCGGTAAGTTTTTAGATAGTGAGAGCAGGGATTGATATTTTGTTGAAGGTTCCAGTAACCATAAACAATACAAGAGATGAATGATATTCTGTTTATTACGGCTATCACTGCAGTTGTCATATTCTTTTCGGTTTTTTGCATGCTGGTGGTGCGCAAGCAGTTTGGTTATACAGAGCTTTCGAAGCATAATGACGTTGCTGGTTTTATCTATGCTGTTGTCGGAGTTATCTATGCAGTTCTGCTTGCGTTCGTTGTGATTGTCGAGTGGGAAATGTATCGGGAAGCCAAAACAAAGGTCGATGAAGAGGTTCGTTACATGGCCTCGGTATTCCGCGATATGAGAGCTTTTGCAAAGAGTGATGTCGTCAATAGAGAGCATGTATCATCAATCCAGCGGGAGTTCGTTAACTATAGTGAGATCGTCATCAATAAGGAGTGGCCGTTGATGGCCAAAGGTGAGGCGAGTCCCGAAGCTCTTGAGACCCTGCACCGGATATTCAATCTGGTTCTCGAGATCAGACCGCAAAATGATTACGAAAAAATCTGGTATCAGGAGATAGTTTCAAACCTCAACGATTTCAGTGATGCAAGAAACCAGAGAATTATTTCCGGAAAAGAGGGGGGAATACCGGTATTCATGTGGACAGTCATGATTATTGGCGGTGTTGTCACCATCGGTTTCAGCTTCCTGTTCGGAACGAGCAACTCCATTGCTCAGTCGTTTATGGTAGGTACTCTTGCCTGTATCATTACGCTTGTACTGTTAATGATTGTTGCGTTTGATAACCCTTACGAGGGCATCATCAGGGTTAATCCTGAACCATTTATTGAACAGTTAGAGCATTTCAAAGGATATCTGAAGCCTTGAAGCTGTACTTTCTTCGATGGATCGATGAGGGCGAGTGGGTAGAGAACGATACAATGAATCAGAGGGAAGGAGTTCCCTCTGATTCATTCAGATCTGACATTAAAACTTGTAGGCCAATCCAAGGGATATAACCGGGTAGTACTGCAGGTTTTTTATTTTATCCTCCAGATCAGCAACTTCATTGGCAAGATTGGTTATGAAGGTTGCGTTGGTGGCAATCGGTCCGCTTGCAGCCAGTGAGACATTCGGCTTACCCTGAAACATGACACCGAGGTCAAACGCGATTGAAAGTCTCTTGTCAGGTCCCACAGCATTTCCCCATCCGATCCCTGCATAGGGCGAAACTTTTTTAAAAGCAACATCTCCGGTAAGAGAGACGACGTCGGCAGCAGAATATGATGTTCCGCCAATGGTATAGGTACCCTGCGGGGTGCCGGTTGCATTCACCTTGTTGCTGTTGAAGACTACTCCGGATGAGACTCTGAACCCTGAGTTGTCAATGGGATGCCAGTCAAGCAGTACAGGAATAGATTGCAGTTTCAGCTTGTAATCATATCTGATATCACTCTCTGTTGCATTACCATCATAATTGAAGGCGTTAAATCCTGCTCTTGCATTCAGGGCGGGTGTAAGTCCAACCGTTACTTCACCCCCAAGTCCCAGGGTGCCTCCCTTGAGGGCTAATCCGATGTCACCGGTATCGGCAAATGCCGAAGGAGAGAGGGAGAACGAGATCATGGCAACAAGCAATGCCTGTTTAAACGTGCTGATTTTCATAATCGTAACAGTTTGGTTGAAGGATTGGTTGTTTTGTAATGGCGGTTAATCAGGATGGTTCACTATCCTTTACTCTCTGCGGTTTTGTTTCTTTGGAAGGTTCAAAGAGTCGCACTGCCCCGGCAAATCGTTTTTCGTAATAGTCGTGTTTGAGCTGGTCTTCAGTAATCCCCTTGGTGAGGGAGGAGTGAACAAAAGTATCGTTGCCGATAAAGATCCCGACATGGTTGATCTGGCGTCCTGCTGTCTGGAAAAAGACAAGATCACCGGGCTGGAGATCCTGCTTGCTGATTTTGTTGCCAATAGCCGCCATCTCCCGCGATGAACGGGGCAGTTCCATGTTGAACACCTTACCGAACATGAATCGGACAAAACCAGAACAGTCAAATCCGGCAGGAGTCTGACCGCCTGAGCGGTATCGGGTGCCGAAATACTGGGTGACATTAACAAAAAATTTCTGCATTGGTCCTGAGAAGGTGCAGGACTCACCGGATTGCTTCTCTGATACCTCTTTTTTTGCTGTTTCGGAGTTATTTTCCGCAAAAGCAATTGAGGGCAGTTGTATTGCTGCTGTTGAGAAACAGAGAAGTGAAATACGGAGAAGTACGGAGATCTTTTTCAGGGGGGAAATCACACAAAAAGGTGAGCGCTTATTCTGTTCAGGTGGCATACGCAGTACTCTCATTTTTCAGGTTAAGGTGCGGCTGTCTTACTGATCAAGTGCTTATCTTTAATTATAAGGATATATAATGAAAGATTCTAAAGCTTTTCTGCATGTTATCATCTTTTCGCTCTTTTTTTATGGCCACACCCTCTTTGGAGTATCAATGTAATTGTACAGCTTTACAAATTAAACAGAGATGTCAAACAGATTACCGGTATGCATAACATCAGACTTTCAAAGAACTCTCTTGGTATTGTTATTACCGGCGGGAGCAGAGGATTGGGCTATGCCCTTGCGGAAGCCTTTCTTTCAGCCGGAGACAGGGTGGTTATCTGTGGCCGCGATCAGCAGCAGCTCGACACTGCGATCTCTGCCCTGGAAAAATCCTTTCCGGAGGCAGAGGTTTATGCCTTCAGATGTGACGCTGCCGATCCGGAAACGGTGAGGGCGTTTGCCGGATTTGCCAGAGAGCATCTCGGTCAGATCGATCGCTGGATTAATAATGCAGGAACTGCGGGCCGGTTGAAACGTCCGTTATGGGAGTTGCCGTTGAGTGATATTCTGGAAACCTCGGCAACAAACCTTTCCGGCTCCCTGATGCTTTGTGCCGAAGCTGTAAGGATCATGAACTGTCAGCCCCCGTCAAAAGAGGCGGTTTACCATATTTTTAATATGGGTTTTTCTTCACCTGGAGCAACCTTTTCCCGCACAGCAGTTCCGCATAAAGCATCGAAAAGAGGGGTGGCTGAAGTGACCCGTTTTCTTTCACGGGAGCTGAAAAATGAAGGGAAAACAGCGATCGGCGTTCATGAACTGAGCCCTGGGCTGGTATTGACAGAGCTGCTTTTGAAAGATGCCCCTGCTTCATCACTCAAGATTCTTGATCTCATTGCTGAACGTCCGGAAAAAGTCGCATCGGCCCTGGTTCCGAAAATTCGATGCATAACCGCCAGGAAGGGAGGCGTGCGTTACCAGCCGCTCGTTTTTACACTCCTGAAGCTGATAAGCGGGATGGCTCGGAGCAAAGTCAGATAGGATGCTATGAGCGCAAAAAGGGGTATTGTCAATCCATCAAAGAGAGTAACCCTCCCGGCAGGGTTTTAAATGGTGAGAATATTCCCTATTTTAAAAATCAAAAAAAACGGCAAATCAATGGTAGTTCCAACCTTTTTTCTGCTATGAGAATGAAACAGCTCTATCCTTGTCTGCTTGCCTTTTTTCTTTTTCTTGCTGGCTGCGCCGGTCAAAAAGATGATCAAACAACCAAAGAGAGATCTTCGAGTGACAAACTACAGGTTGGCCTTGTTTTTGATGTAGGGGGACGGGGTGATAAATCATTCAATGACTCCGCCTACAACGGGCTTGAAATGGCCAAAAAGAAGCATGGAGTTACCTTTCTTTATGTTGAACCGCAGGGAGAGGGAGCTGATCGTGAAGCTGCGCTGCGCCAGATGGCATCGGATCCTGATACCGGCCTTATCATAGGAGTCGGTCTGCTTTTCAGTGATGATATTACAAGGATTGCGGCTGAATTTCCCGACAAGAAATTTGCATGCATCGATTATATCAGTAAACCGGGTGCCGTCATACCTGCAAATCTCCAGGGAGTGGTTTTTGAGGAGAAGAAAGGCTCTTATCTTGTTGGCGCTCTGGCCGCTCTTGTGAGCAAAACAAAGACGGTTGGATTTATTGGCGGCATGGAGTCTTCGGTTATCAAAAAATTCGAGACCGGCTTTATCAAAGGTGTTCACGCAGTTGATCCCCGCATCAAGGTTATTTCCGGCTACATCGGTATGACAGGGAGCGCTTTTGCCAACCCTTCCAAGGGCAAAGAGCTTGCACTCGGGCAGTTTGCCAGGGGAGCCGATATTATCTACGAAGCTGCCGGAGCAAGCGGACTTGGCGTGATTGAAGCTGCCAGGGAGACAAAAAAACTCGTTATCTGTACAGACCGTGATCAGGAGCCTGATGCACCCGGTTTTGTTTTGAGCAGTATGATCAAGGCTGTTGACCGTGCTGTGCTTAAAACGGTGGAAGGTGTGCTTGACGGTTCATTCAAGGGTGGAACGGTTGCTGTATACGGGCTGACTGATCGCTATACCGACTACGTCTATAATGATAAAAATTCAGCTCTGATCGGCCAGGAAAAATATGACAAAGTTGAGGCTTTCCGTAATAAAATAGTCGGTGGTGAAATTGTGGTCGATGAGAACGATACGGCACAATAATGGTTGGCGGTATGGCAGAACGGCTCTATCCTGTTGCCGGAATTGAATGTGCAGAGAGATGACAGCTTGTTAATTTTTATGAAGTATTATATTTGTGAATAACAAAATTCTTGTAACCGGAGCGACAGGTTTTATTGGATCCCGTCTTGTAATCAAGCTTGCTGCTTCATCGGACGAAATCTTTGTTCTTGTCAGAAAGTCATCTGACTTGACTTCACTCTCTGATGTATTGGATCGCATTCATCTGCTCTATGGTGATATAACCGATGGTGAGTCGATTAATGCTGCAATGAAGGGCATTGACTATGTCTATCATACCGCAGGTCTTACCTATATGGGCGATAAAAAAAATGCCCTGCTTTATAAAATCAATGTTGATGGAACCAAAAATATCTTGCGTGCTGCAGCCGCAGAGGGTGTGAAAAGAGTTATTCATGTCAGCTCCATTACGGCTGTAGGTATTGCTTTTGACAAAAAGCCGGTCAATGAATCTGTTGTCTGGAATTTTGAAACGATCAGCCTTGAGTATGCAAGAACCAAACATATAGCAGAGCTTGAGGTCGCAAATGCCGTTAAAAAAGGACTTGACTGTGTGATTGTCAATCCGGCATTTGTGTTCGGTGCGGGTGATATCAATTTTAATGCCGGTCGTATAATCAAGGATGTCTATAACCGGAAGCTGCCCTTTTACCCTCTTGGCGGCATCTGCATCGTCGATGTTGAAATTGTGGCGGAGGCCATCATATCGGCCATGGAAAAAGGGAGAACAGGTGAGCGCTACATTATCGGCGGCGAGAACGTCTCCTACAAAAAGCTTGCTGATACGATTTCACGGATTACCGGAGCGCCGAAAGTTCGTTTACCTATGCCATTCTGGATGGCAAAGATACTGAAGTTGATTCTGGATCTTTACAAGAACAAAAACAGCATATCAAAGTTGTTCAACCTCTCCATGTTCAGGGTTGCATCCGAGTTTCTCTACTTTGATTCATCCAAGGCATCACGGGAGTTAAACATGCGATACGAACCGCATGAACACAGTATTCGCAGCGCCTATGAGTGGTATCGTGACAGGAACCTTCTTTAGGGCACCTCTATTTATTTGTTCCGAAACCCGATTACTGCGTTGGGTGGTGCTCGAAATCCTCATGTACTACGTGTACACTCCGGTTTCTGTGCTCCATCCGCCTTGTCCTCGGGCTTCTCACGACAATAAATAGAGGCGCCCTTTAGTTGAGGCTGATTTGCTGTCTACCCGATGATTGAATAAATATTTAACAATACATTACTATCTTTGCAAATAGTGAAATGAGTTTCAACCCTTTTTTCAGCACAGTTCACAGGTTTTTCATGCGGAATCAAACAAAATCCGGCGCATCATGGACCGGTTACGTTGGTCTTTCTCTTGGTGTTTTACTTATTGGCTATCTTTTCAGCCAGGTTGATCTCCAGGGCGCTGTTGAGCGGATTTCGCTTATCGGTTTCTCATCACTTTTTATTTTTCTGCCCTATCTCGGCCTTCATGTGCTTGAGTCCATTGCCTGGTTCATGCTCTTCCCCGGAAGCAGTGTGCCGATATCTTTTTTCAAACTTCTGAAAATCCAGTTGATTGCAGAGACGGTTTCCATGACACTTCCCGCTGGCGTAGCCGTTGGTGAACCTCTTCGTCCCTTTCTCTGTTCCAGGTTTATGGGTATACCGATTCCCGCCGGCGTTGCAAGTGTTGCCGTTCGCAAGCTCATGCTTGGTGTTGCCCAGGGGATCTATACTATTTTCTGTGCAGTAGCGGGTTTTACCTTTCTTCAGACGGTCTCCTTCAGGATGCTTGGATTCGGGGGTCTGGGTACGATCATGATAGCAACGGGCATAGCTGTTTTTCTGATATTTCTCTCTCTGCTTTTTCTGCTCCTTAACGGCAGGGCGGCTCAGAAGGTGCACGCTCTGTTGATGCTGATCCCGTTCAACCGGGTGAAGCTCTGGCTGCTCTCGAAAGAGTCCGCATTTCTTGATACGGATGTTGAATTAAAGCACTTCCGTGGCCCTTTTGCCGCCAGGCTTGTACCGATAATGCTGATCTATGTGCTCGCCTGGTTCATGCTTGCCATCGAGAGTTATATTATCCTGACCCTTCTCGGAGTAAAGATCTCTTTTTTTCAGGTGCTTGCCATAGATGCATCGCTTACCATGCTTCGGGTCCTTTTTTTCTTCGTACCTTCGGGTCTTGGGGTACAGGATCTCGGATACATAGCGTTTTTTCAGGCGCTCGGAATTCAGGATTATCTGGCTTTAGGGGGGGCATTTGTGCTTTTGAGGCGGTTCAAGGAGCTTCTGTGGTACGCATTTGGCTACGGGATTATGTTTTTTTCAGGTGTTCATCTGCGTGATGCTGAACAGATCAGTCAAAAAAATTCATGAGGAAAAAAGTTTTATTTATATGCGGTTCGATGAATCAGACCACCCAGATGCATCAGATTGCATCGGGCTTGGAGGATTACGACCAGTACTTTTCAACTTTTTTCAGTGACGGCCTCCTCGGTACCGCCAGTGATATGGGGTTGCTTGAATTTACCATCATGGGTCGCAAGCGCTCGGACCGTACTCTCGACTATCTTCGTTCCCATAATCTTAAGCTTGATATAGGCGGATACAGCCATACCTATGATCTTGTTGTAACCTGTACAGATCTTATTGTTCCGAAACATATCCGCCGCAGGAAAATTGTACTTGTACAGGAGGGGATGACTGAACCGGAAACCATTTTCTACCATCTTGCCAGAAACTTTCAATGGGTTCCCCGCTGGATTGCCGGAACAGCGACCACAGGGTTGTCGGATGCGTATGAAAAGTTCTGCGTTGCCAGTGAAGGGTACCGTGATCTCTTTATTCGCAAAGGGGTGAACCCTGCAAAAATTGAGGTGACAAGCATACCCAATTTCGACAATTGTGAGCAGTACCTTCAGAATGATTTCGAACATCGCGATTACATTCTAGTCTGTACATCGGATAATCGTGAAACCTTTATCTACGAAAACCGCCCGAAAAATATCAGAAAGTATCTTGAAATGGCTGAAGGGCGGCAGCTTCTTTTCAAGCTCCATCCCAATGAAAATGCCGAAAGAGCCAGAAGGGAGATTGAACTTTATGCTCCCGACGCACTTGTTTTCAGTGAAGGCCGTACAGAGGAGATGATCGCCAATTCGCGAATGCTGATTGCCCAGTTTTCATCCACAATTTTTGTCGGTTCCGCCCTGAACAAGGTTGTTCATTGCGGTCTGGATCCAGCGGAGCTGAAACGGCTTACTCCGATACAGAATAAATCGGCGGCAAAAAAAATAGCTGATGTCTGCCGGAAAGTGCTGGAGGGATGAGTGGTTTTCAACAAAAAGAGAGTGTTTAACGTGCCTGTAAATTAACGCGCAATGCATACCGTAGCGATCATACCTGCAAGAGGCGGCTCAAAAGGTCTCAAAAACAAAAATATCTATCCGGTGGCAGGCCAGCCGCTGCTTGCCTGGACTATCCAGCAGGCACTCTCTTCGAAGCGGATTGACAGGGTTTTCGTTTCGACTGATGACCTTGATATTGCTGCTGTTGCAAAAGCATACGGAGCAGAGGTGATTGAGCGTCCGGAGGAATTGTCCGGTGACAAGGCTACCTCCGAATCAGCCATTCTGCACGCAGCAGGGGTTATTGAAGGTGAACATGGTCTCCCGATCAAAACAATAGTCTTTCTGCAGGCAACCTCTCCCCTGAGAAAACCGGACGATATCGACCGGGCTGTTGAGCTCTTTGAATGCGATGGGGCAGACTCCCTGATTTCGGTCACAAGAGCTGATGACCTTACCATCTGGGAATCAAGGGCGGGGAAGTGGAGCAGCCTTAACTTTGATTACCGCAATCGCGGCATGCGCCAGGATCGTCCTGCGCAGTTCATCGAGAACGGTTCAATCTATATTTTTACGCCCGGCACCATCAAGAGCTTTAATAACCGGATCGGCGCCAGATTAAGTGCCTATGAGATGGAGTTCTGGCAGACATGGGAGATTGATACTGTTGAAGAAATAGATTTAATTGAGTTTTACCTATACAAAAAAAACCTGGCCGGCCAGGTGGCAGAGCTGAAAAACCAATAGACCACTGTTGTTATGAATTTTTTTTTATCCACCGATCTTGTCATCGGGGTGAATGAAGCATTGAACCTCAATGAGCATCTTGCTCATCTTGCCGTGCAGAAGCCCGGCATTATCTACGATGCCAATCTGGCGGGCAATCTCTATTTTCAGGATGTTCTGAAAAATATTACCACCGGATACAAAAATTCGGTACTCTACTGTAACGAATTCGGTGGCGAGCCGACCTACGCGCACCTGGAGAACGTAGCGGAATTTTTCAGGGGCAATGTTCCTGATGGAATTATTGCCATAGGCGGAGGCAGTACTCTTGATCTCGGCAAAGGGGTTGCGCTGCTTCTTACCAATCAGGTACCCGCGCTCTCGCTCAAGGGATTTCCGAAAGGGGTCAACGATCCTCTTCCTCTTGTAACAGTTCCTTCACTGCTTGGAAGCGGCGCAGAGGTCAGTTTTAATGCAGTCTTTATTGATGAGGCTGAGGGGCGCAAACTCGGCATCAACAGCCGGAAGAATTTCCCCAAAAAAGCAGTTATCGATCCGAACCTCTCCATGACCGCTCCGATGGAGAGCGTCATAGCCTCAGCCATGGACAGTCTTGTTCACTGTGTTGACAGTTTCGGTTCAGTCAAGCACACTGCGCTTAGCCGGATATTTTCCGTTGAGGGCTTTCAGCGTACCTTTTATGCCCTTCAGCAGGGTCAGCTTGACCGGGCTGAATCCCGACTTGATCTTGCCATAGGGAGTGTTTGCGGTACGGTTGCCCTAATGAACTCGGGAGATGGCCCGACCAACGGTTTTGCCTACTATCTCGGAGTCAAGCACAAGGTGCCTCACGGTCTTGCAGGAGCAATCTTTCTCAAGGAGGTCATGCGCTACAACCATAATCATGGCTATGAGAAGTATGCCCTGCTCAATCCGATGAGAAGCTCACCTTCACCAGCAGAGGCTACTTCCGAACTGCTTGACGAGATGGATGCTCTCTACCGGCAGCTTCAGATTCCGACCCTTTCCCGTTACGGTTACGGACGGGATAATGCCGCCGAGTTTGCACACAATGCATCGGAAGCGCTGAAAGGCTCATTCTCGGGCAATCCGGTTGAGTTTACCGAAGAGTCGGCAAGATCTGTAGTTTTTCAATTAACCTAAAGGAGTAAAAGAGAGTATGGCTGGTGCAGAACTAATCGGTCGGGAGGAGCTGGCCGAAATTCAGGAACTTTTCAGCAGAGAAAAGGTCAATCTCTACCGTTACGGCGGAGGTAATTACAAGGCTCGTGAGTTTGAAGAGAAATTTGCCGCATGGATGGGGGTAAAGTATGCCCACGCCGTATCGTCAGGAACAGCGGCAATTCACTGCGCGCTTGCCGGTGCTGGAATTGCCCCCGGTGACGAAGTTATTACAACAGCATGGACCTTCATTGCCCCTGTTGAGGCAATCAGTGCTCTTGGCGCCGTACCGGTGCCAGTTGAGCTCGATGAGACCTACCACCTCGACCCGCTTGAGATAGAGAATGCCATCACTCCGGCCACAAAGGCGGTCGTTGCCATACCGATGTGGGCTTCACCGAAAATGGATGAAATAGCTGCAATCTGCCGCAAACACAACCTTATTCTCATTGAGGATGCTGCCCAGGCGCTTGGTGCATCTTACAAGGGGCGTAAACTCGGTACTATCGGCAGTGTGGCCTCTTTCTCGTTTGATGCAGGCAAGACGCTCCATACCGGTGAAGGTGGGATTATTATTACCAATGACAAGGAGATCTACGACCGTGCTGCGGAGTTTTCTGATCATGGCCACATGCATATCCCTGGTCTGCCGAGAGGCAAAGATCCCCGTCGCTCCAAAGGACTCAACCTTCGTCTCAGCGAAGTGACGGCGGCAATAGGGCTTGCCCAGCTTGCCAAAATCGAGATGATCCTTTCGAAATCACGGGAGAACAAGAAGAAAATCAAGGACGCAATCCGTTATCTTCCGAACATCACTCTCCGTCCGTTCAGTGATGAAGAGGGATCACAGGGTGATACCCTTATTTTCAGGGTGAGGGACCGCGAGGCCGCGCTGCAGCTTGAGGCACATCTTCTGGAGCATGGCTTTGGTACCAAAATTCTGCCGGAAGCTCTTGACTGGCATTTTGCTGGCGTATGGGGTCATCTGCTCGGAGAGTATGACCGCTATCGTGATGCTGATCTTGAGGCACTCTGGCCAAAAACCGGCACCATGCTTCGTAGCAGTATCTGTATTAACATACCGGTGCTGATTGATGAACCGACCATTGAAAAACTGGTACAGGCTATTATTTCAGGAGCGAAGAGGATCGGATAACAGAGAGAAATTGGTAAAACTGAAAAAGCCTGCGACGAGCAGGCTTTTTCAGTTTTTTTTGGAGGCGAAGAGCGGATTCGAACCGCTGTACAAGGTTTTGCAGACCTCTGCCTAACCACTCGGCCACTTCGCCCTCTCGGGAATGACAAAGGTAAGAAAAACTTCTTGTTTTGCAAACTGATACCGGGTTATTTGCAAGCTTCATGTTTGCTTTGTCTCTATCTCAACAAGCCTCAACCTTGGGAGGTATGCATCCCTGAAAATTCGGGATCTCCGGAAACTCTTCAGCTCGGGAATATGTTCTTTTCTAAAGAGGAGCTTTCAGTAGTGTCCGGTTAAAATAATGTCAGTTGAGGTACCGGATCCCTCACTTTTTTGAGAGATTGTTCTTTGAGAGATAAAATATCGATCAACAAGCG
>JAAXXL010000129.1 GCA_013334485.1 Chlorobiaceae bacterium
CCCATATCCTGGAGTAATGCCGCACGAAAACTCATAGCTTTCGATGTGGATCTCATCGTGAGTTATGGTGCGCCAGCCACCCAGGCTGTTGTCCATGAGAAAAGCAACATCCCGATACTCTATGTCGGGATGTACGAACCTGATCAGGCCGGCGTCACCGGTAAAAACATAACCGGCTGCGGATTCAAGGTGCCCCTCTCAAGCATTATCAGGTATTTCAAACATCTCAAGCCCCTCAATACTCTCGGTATCGTCTTTACCAGTGCCGAGGAAGATTCGGTTCGCCAATATAAGACAATGGCCGCGCTTGCGGCGCAGCAGAACATAAAAACCGAGAAAATCGATATTGGCTCATACCCCGATCTCAATAAACTCAAAGCAGGGAATACGGATGCCGTATTCATCACGGGAAGTTCCCTCGCCCATTTGTGGATCAAAGACATTCTGTCAATTTTGAAAAAAAGACAGATTCCTACTACAGATATCTTCCCGGACGATTCGGACGCAGGATTATTGATAACTCTGTCTCACCCCCCTCTTGTGCAAGGCAAAATGGCGGCAGAAATGGCCTTGCAAATTTTGCTCAACAAAAAGCCCGACGCCATCCCCCCCTATACCTCTCGGGATACGGAACTCGTCTACAACCTTGTGGAGGCCAAAATTATTGGCATCACTATCCCCATCGATCAATTGATTGAAGCGAATAGGGTAATTAAATGAACCGCTATTCTCTTTCTCTCCATAATTACACCAAGAAATTTATCGCCTGCCTGCTCATCTGCCTTATTACCTCAGTAGCCGTACCTGTTTCTGCAGCTGAGCAGACAAAAGAACTGCTGATCGGTATCGAGCCGGAGCACAATATTTTTGACCAAATGCAACGCTATAGATATTTAGCCAGCTATCTTTCCGAGCAGCTTGGAGTAAAAGTAAATCTCACCATAATGAGCCGTTATGGTGAAGTGATCAAACGGTTTAAATCCCGTAAGCTGGATGGAGCGTTTCTCAGCTCCTATACGGCAAGCATGGGGATCAAAGATTTAAATCTGGAACCTGTAGTAAATCCTGTCAATTTAAACGGAGAATTCACTTCGCAGGGCTATATTTTTGTCCGCAAAGACAGCGGCATCCGCGACGTTAAGGATATGAAGGGAAAACGCATCGTCTTTGTGGACCCGGCAACAATGGAAGGATACCTTTTCCCCCTGGCATATTTCGAACGACACGGCATCAGAAATATTAATAACTTCTTCGATCGATTTGATTTTTCAGGCAGCCATGTATCCTCAATTTTCGCGGTACTCGATGGAAGAGCCGATATTGGTGCGGCGAAGAATACGGTTTTCAACAACCTGATTTACAATGACCCATCCATTCAGCAAGAACTTGACATTGTTGCCCAATCGCCCAAAAGTCCTGAAATCACTCTCTGCATAAACAATGAAGTCGACCTGCTTTTGCAGGCAAGACTGGTTAACATTCTGCTGCAGATGGACAAAACGGCTCAGGGGAAAAAGGTTCTTGAGCAGTTCAAGGCTCTTCGTTTCGTCAAGGCAAACAAAACAGATTTTGCTTTAATAGATGAAATGGCGCAGGAGGCTAAGGCCGCCATAGCGGAACACGGGCAATAACCGATGAAGAAAAAAATTATCATTTCTTTTCTCGTGTTATTTCTGCTGTTTCTCACAGGTATCGTCACAACCCTGCACATTATCAACAAAACGACCTCAAATCTTTCCTCCCTTCTTTTGTTGCACAAGGTAGAGGTTATCCGACAAGATCTGGTCATTAACGTCCAGACAGTACAGTCAAATCTCTATACTACGGGGACATCGTTCGGCAAGGAGTTGGACACAATAGTGGATAATGTCCTCAAACTGGATGATAGGGCAAAAACATGTACAGATTGCCATCATGAACCTGCGGTGGAAAAAGAAATTCTTCAGTTGCAGGGGCTGGTTGCCCAGTACAAGGATGCTCTCAGTTTCTTCATGACTTCCACCGCTGATGCTGAAAGGATCAAGAG
>JAAXXL010000026.1 GCA_013334485.1 Chlorobiaceae bacterium
AAAGAGGTTAAAGAGCGCGAAGGGTTGACGATCAACCCGGCAAAAACCTGCCAGCCGATCGGCGCAATGTATGCCGCACTCGGTGTTCACGGCTGTCTGCCTCACAGCCACGGCTCTCAGGGGTGCTGCTCCTATCATCGCAGCACCCTGACCCGCCACTACAAAGAGCCTGTAATGGCGGCTACCAGTTCTTTTACCGAAGGTGCATCGGTGTTCGGAGGCCAGGCAAACCTGCTGGCTGCCATCGAAACCATCTTTTCGGTCTATGATCCCGATATCATTGCTGTGCACTCAACATGTTTGAGTGAAACCATTGGTGATGACTTGCAGCAGATCACCAGAAAAGCAAGGGATGACGGCAAAATTCCTGAAGGAAAGCATGTCATTTTCGCCAGCACGCCAAGCTTTATCGGTTCACACGTTACCGGTTATGCAAACATGGTAACCGGTATAGCTGAGCAGTTTGCAGTTTCAACCGGCAGCAAGAAAAACCAGATCAACATTATTGCCGGATGGATGGAGCCTTCGGACATGCGCGAAATCAAGCGTCTGTCAAAAGAGCTTGGTGTAAACATTGTGCTCTTCCCTGACACCTCTGACGTGCTTGATGCACCGCAGACCGGAACCCACGTATTCTATCCGAAAGGAGGCACAACTATTGCGGAGCTTCAGAGCACCGGCGACAGCCTCTCTTCGCTTGCCCTCGGCAGCATCAGCGCCGAACCGGCGGCCATTGCCCTGGAAAAGAAGTTCAAGGTTCCATTTGAAACACTTGACATGCCGATAGGACTCAGAGCGACCGACCGTTTCATCATGGCGCTCAGCAAAGCCGGAAATGTAACGGTACCTGATGAGATCACTGCTGACAGAGGACGTCTTGTTGATGTCATTGCCGATATGGAGCAGTACCTCTACGGAAAAAAAGTTGCGCTCTTCGGCGACCCTGACCAGATCATTCCTCTGACCGAGTTCCTGCTCGACCTGAATATGAAACCGATTCATATCGTCAGCGGTACACCAGGGCAGCGTTTTGAAAAACAGATGCGCCAGATTCTTGATGAACGCTCACCGGAGACAAAATTCAAGAATGGTATTGGTGCAGACATGTTCCTCCTGCATCAGTGGATGAAGAATGAACCAGTTGACCTGCTGATCGGCAACACCTACGGCAAATACATGGCCCGTGACGAAGATGTACCGTTCATCCGTTTCGGCTTCCCGATTCTCGACCGTATCGGCCACAGCTACTTCCCGAGTGTCGGGTACAGCGGCGGCCTGAGGCTGGTTGAGAAGATCCTGACTGCCATTCTGGATCGCCAGGATAGGGATGCGCTTGAGGAGAAGTTTGAACTGGTGATGTAACAGGGAACCTCTATTTATTTGTTCCGCGATTTGATTGCTTCGTTGGGCGGTGCTCGAAATCCTCATGTACTCACGTGTACACTCCGGTTTCTGCGCTCCGTCCGCCTTGCACTCAAAACGCTCACGACAACAAATAGCGGCCCCCAAAGAAAGATAAGTCAAGGACGAATAAAGCTCCCGGCTTCAGTCGGGAGATGTCCTGAAAAAGGACAACATTTTTATCAGGAGTAGCGGCTATGGAACATATTGGTATTCTTGAGGGAAGAGAGAAGCAGGTATTCGAAAAAAAGAGTGGTATTGAGAGCTCCGACATAGCATGCGAAACCTCCAGTCTGTCAGGCTCGGTAAGTCAGCGTGCCTGCGTCTTCTGCGGATCACGGGTTGTACTCTATCCAGTGGCCGATGCCATTCATATTGTTCATGGGCCGATAGGTTGCGCGGCATATACCTGGGATATCCGGGGAGCCGTATCATCAGGACCCGAACTACACCGGTTAAGTTTTTCTACCGACCTGCAGGAGATGGACGTCATCTATGGCGGTGAAAAAAAGCTCTATTTATCACTCATTGAATTGATTGAGCAGTATAAACCAAAGGCTGCCTTTATTTATTCGACCTGCATTGTCGGCCTTATCGGTGACGATATCGACGCCGTATGCAAAAAAGTTGCCGCAGAAACAGGAATTCCGGTACTGCCGGTTCATTCCGAAGGGTTCAAGGGAACCAAAAAAGATGGCTACAAAGCCGCATGCTTTGCGCTGATGAAGCTGATCGGTACAGGATCGACCGAAGGGATCAGCAAACTGAGCATCAACATTCTCGGCGAATTCAACCTTGCAGGAGAGGCCTGGATCATCAGAAAATATTACGAAAGAATGGGTATAGAGGTTGTCTCCACCCTGACCGGTGACGGGCGAATCGATGCTGTAAAGCGCGCACACGGAGCTTCACTCAATGTGGTACAGTGTTCGGGCTCCATGACTTCGCTTGCAAAAGATATGGAGGAGAAATACGGCATCCCCTACATCAGGGTCTCCTATTTCGGTATTGAGGATATGTCAAAATCGCTCTACGATGTTGCTCTCCATTTTCCGGAGCATCCTGAAATCATGGAAGCAGCAAAAGTAGTTGTCAGCGAGGAGGTAAAAAAACTTTACCCCGAACTCCAGAAATTCAAAAAAGCACTGACCGGCAAAAAAGCCGCAATCTACGTCGGCGGAGCATTCAAAACATTCTCGCTTATCAAGGCCCTGCGGTCAATCGGCATGTCAGTCGTACTTGCCGGATCGCAGACAGGCAATAAAGATGATTACAGAAGGCTCAAGGAGATGTGCGATGAGGGTACGGTTATTGTAGACGACTCAAACCCCGTTGAACTCTCGAAATTCATCCTTGAAAAAGAGGCCGACCTGCTTATCGGAGGGGTCAAGGAGCGCCCGATCGCCTTCAAGCTCGGCATCGGTTTCTGCGATCATAACCATGAGAGAAAAATTCCTCTCGCCGGGTTCGTCGGTATGTACAATTTCGCACTGGAGGTCTACCAATCGGTCATGAGCCCTGTATGGCAGTTTGCTCCACGAAAAGGAGGAAAAAAATGAAACACGCAAAAACCGCAACACAAAACGCCTGCAAGCTCTGCAACCCGCTCGGGGCATGCCTTGCATTCCGCGGAATAGAGAACTGCGTGCCGTTCCTCCATGGCTCTCAAGGATGCGCGACCTACATTCGCCGTTACCTGATCAGCCACTACAAAGAACCGATTGATATCGCCTCTTCGAACTTCCATGAAGAGAGTGCTGTGTTCGGCGGCAGCCATAACCTGCAGGTTGGCTTGAAAAATGTTACCGAACAGTACAAACCGGAAGTTATCGGCATCGCGACAACCTGTCTGAGTGAAACAATAGGTGATGATGTACCCATGATTTTGCGGGAGTATACAAAAACGTACAAAAACGGCTCTCCCATGCCGATCATGATTCATGCATCTACTCCAAGCTATCAGGGCAGTCATATCGACGGTTTTCATGCTGCCGTAAGGGCTACCGTTGAGCGACTGGCTGAAAAAGGTGAACGGCAGAACCTGGTCAATATGTTCCCGAACATGGTTTCACCGGCAGATCTGCGCTACCTCAAGGAGATCTTCACTGATTTCAGACTCCCCTGCATGCTGCTGCCGGACTATTCACAGACGATGGATGGCGGACCATGGGGCGAGTACCACCGTATACCGCCGGGCGGCACTCCGGCAAGTGCCATAGCAAATGCCGGAAAAGCAACCGCCAGCATTGAGTTCACCTCAACACTGGCCGCATCAAAATCAGCGGCAGGCTATCTCGAAGAGAGTTTCGGCGTTCCGCGCCACCAGCTCTCTCTGCCAATCGGCATCAAGGAGAGCGATAAATTTTTCGATCTGCTCGAAACCCTGACAGAGCAGTCTCGTCCGGAAAAATATGAGGATGAGCGCCGCCGTCTGATTGATGCCTATGCCGATGGTCACAAGTATGTCTTTGAGAAAAAGGTGATCATCTACGGCGAAGAGGATCTTGTTGTTGCCATGACCTCATTTCTTCGCGAAATCGGCATGGTGCCGGTTCTCTGTGCCTCGGGAGGAAAAAGCGGGCAGCTCAAACAGAGGCTTCTTGAGCTGATTCCCGACCTGGAGGAACAGGGTATCAAGGTGCGTGAAGGTGTCGACTTTATGGATATAGAGGATGAGGCCAAAGTGCTGAAACCTGATTTTCTGATCGGCAACAGTAAAGGTTATACCATGTCAAGAAAAAACAATATCCCGCTGCTCAGAATCGGCTTTCCGATTCATGACCGGTTTGGCGGACAGAGAGCGCATCATATTGGCTACAGAGGAACGCAGGAACTCTTTGACCGGATTGTCAACACCGTTATCGAACAGCGGCAGAATGCTTCATCAATCGGCTACACTTATATGTAAAGGGAGGACACCATGACACTGAAAATAGCAAACCACCCCTGTTTCAACGATGCCTCGCGCCACAAGTTCGGGCGTATCCACCTCCCTATTGCACCGAAATGCAATATCCAGTGCAACTACTGCAACCGGAAATTCGATTGCATGAACGAAAACCGTCCAGGCGTTACGAGTAAAATCCTCTCGCCGCAGCAGGCAATGCACTATCTCGATCAGGCCATGATCCTCTCTCCGAACATTGCCGTCGTCGGTATTGCCGGACCTGGAGATCCATTCGCCAATCCTAACGAGACCATGGAGACCCTTCGTCTTGTACGGGCAAAATATCCCGAGATGCTGCTCTGTGTGGCAACCAACGGTCTTGACCTGCTGCCTTACATTGATGAACTTGCCGAGCTTCAGGTTAGCCATGTCACCATCACCATCAATGCAATTGATCCTGAAATCGGATCGGAGATCTACGCATGGGTTCGGCACAACAAAAAGATGTATCGCGACATTGATGCAGCAAGAGTGCTTATCGGCAACCAGCTTGAAGCCCTTAAACGGTTGAAGGAGGCCGGTGTCACGGCAAAAGTGAACTCGATCATCATTCCGGGTATTAACGATACCCACGTGCTCGAAGTTGCCAAAAAGGTAGCTGAACTGGGTGCTGATATTCTGAACTGTATGCCCTACTACAGTACAACCGAAACTGTTTTTGAAAACATTCCGGAGCCATCGGTGGACATGGTCGCTGAAATCCAGAAAGCCACAAGCGAATATCTGCCGCAGATGAAACACTGTGCCCGCTGCCGCGCCGATGCAGTAGGTATAATCGGAGAGATCAACAGCGACGAGATGATGCAGAAACTGGCCGAAGCAGCAGCACTGCCAAAAAATCCGACGGATGTTCGTCCCTTTGTTGCCGTCAGCTCCCTGGAGGGGGTACTGATCAACCAGCACCTTGGTGAAGCCGACCGCTTTCTGATCTACGGTATGGATTATGACAAAAATGAGTGCGTGCTGGTTGACTCAAGAACCGCGCCCCCAACCGGCGGAGGCCAGCAGCGCTGGGAGGAACTGGCAGGAATTCTCAAAGACTGCCGCGCACTGCTCGTCAATGGCGCTGGTGGTTCACCGACCAAGGTATTGAACGAACATGGCATTGAGGTAATGGTGCTTGAAGGGATCATCGAGGAGGCCGTCTACGGTGTCTTTGGCGGCCAGGATCTGAAACACCTCATGAAAAGCAGCCAGATCCACGCCTGCGGTTCAAGCTGCAGCGGAACAGGGGGCGGTTGCGGGTAATAACAAAAGATCAGTCGGATCAGTCAGGTCTGACTGATCCGACTGATCTAAAAAAACAACAAAACAAAAACCATCATGGACAAACCAAAACATCACATTCTTGTCTGCGCAAGCTTCCGCGCGCAGGGCACTCCCCAGGGTATCTGCCACAAAAAAGAGTCACTCAGCCTTATCCCCTACATCGAGAGCGAGCTCGCTGACCGAGGCATGAGCGACGTTGCCGTCTCGGCAACCGGATGCCTCAACCTCTGCGAAAAAGGGCCGGTACTTGTTGTATACCCGGAAAACTTCTGGTACGGTGAAATTGACAGCGAAGGTAAAATCGATGATATTCTTGATGCACTTGAAGAGGGTGAAGCCTGTGACGATCATCTGATAAACTGAATACTATCAAGTTGTTCCATCCCCATCCCTCCTCTGTAGGGATGGGAGGTTACTGCTAAGGTTGGCCTTGCCAAAACAATTGTTTATAGACTTGCTGGTGTTTTCCGGCACGAATTTCCTCAAGCTTCCATCGCTCGCCCTTTACTACCGCCGTCAACAACAACATCATCAAATAAAAAAGTACCCTGCTGGCAGCAAAGGGATCATATGCGACCTGCTTGGCCAGTACAGTTAACGGGATTGACGCAGTGGGGATTTCATCCTGAGAGATTAAAAATATGGCACACCATACAATGAATAGATACCTCTGGTCATCTCACCGACAACTTCAGCTCCTTTTTCCATTACGCTGTCAACAATAGGAGTAACAACCCGTTCCCCAACCTCATGCCCGCCTGCATGACCCACAGTCCCCCCAACGGCTCCAAACAGAAGCCCACCCACAAAACCACCAACGACGCAAACAGCATCAACAGGCCCTGTCGGGGAACAAAGTATTGCTCCTGCGGCTGCACCACCAAGTGCTGATCCCAAAATCGCACCTGTCCACGAACCAGCTTCTTCTGTTACAACTGTTGCTGTATGCCCGGTACCTATTGATTCTCTTACCCGTTCTTCTGTGTGATAAACACCATAAACCAACATCACCCGACCAGCACCTCTTATCAAAAACATGCCGGCTGAGCCTCCGGGTGTAACCTGAATCTGTAGTCTTTGTGCTCCGGAAGGTAGCGGGCCTTCACTCACAGCCGAAGTCATTAACTTGCCACGTCCTGCATAATGCGGGTCAACAGTGCCATCAGGGCCTCTTCCGGTCATCACATCTACACCACCCGGTGTGGTCGGTCTTCCACCCATGGCCGCTTCAATTTCTGGCGCAGGTACCGTGATACAATTGTTTGTACACATGGGTGCACGTCCACGCGCAGTAAGTTCAGTATATAAACTTGCCTCTTTTGGTTTAACCTCGCCCAAAACCGGATCTGCTGCACCTGGCGCTCGCGGAGGACTGTAGGTGTAGTCACCGCCATACTCGGTGGCTTGAATTCGTTCCGCAAAAGCCCTTGCCTGTTCAGTTGACCTTGGAGTAAATACATAGTACTGATCTCCCTTCATTAACGGAAACCATGCATCATTGGCAAAACTGCCAGGCACACCCTCATTTAGCTTTACAGTGATTCTTCTGCCGAAAAAAGGCAATAATTCGCCAGCATAATACCCAAGATTTCCCCTGTATCCTTTTATGGTTGGGGTTGAAAACAGACCCTCAGGATTTGACCAGGCAGAAGTATGACCCTGAACCCATAATATGCCCGTGGTATTCCTCGGAATAAAAGACCAGGGAGTAGGCGAAAAATGACTGGCGCCAGCAACTGATGGCCCGACAACTGATGGTAACGACCTATTGATCAGCCGGCTCAACGGCAACATAATACCTTCGGGTATGCTCTCTACAGATTGACCGGTAAAAGCAAGAACCTCTTCAACACTCAGTTGCTTTGCCTTAAAATGTATTGCTCCCTGGATACCTGGAGCTGATGGAGTATTGGAACAGGTGATGTTGACCCTTTTCTGCCCTGCAAAAAATGTATTGGGTGAAGGTTGACCCGGAGCTATTGAATAATTGAAATCAAAAAATGTACCTTCAGAAACAGAGCCAAGATCAAATTTTACAGTGTGTTTACCAAGTGAAACGCCTGCATCGTACGTATTGTCGGATACTTGACAATGATCTAAATGATAAGCTGTTGTAATACCATCATGGATAAATCGTATTTCACCGTCAGCACAGTTAATTTCCACATTATCAACCCTGCGCTGAATTTTTCTGTCAATCACTTCTCGTTGCTGTAGCGTATGTGTCAACTCATGCGCCAGTAAATATCTGCCGCTTTCAGAATCCGGGGTATATTTCCCTTCATTGAAATAAATATCCTTGCCAACGGTAAAAGCTTGTGCATTAAGGCTATGTGACAATTGAGCAGAATCATGATCCGCATGAATCCGCACGTTGGAAAACTCCGTTCCAAAACGGTTTTCCATAAAACTCCGGGTTGGCTCCGGAAGCGGAGTGCCAGCACCAAACGTCGATTCTATGCGATTGGATATGCTTGTACCCAACGATGCACTACCATCCGAAGATCTCCTTTGAATGTATGGCGTAATCTGTGAAACCAGGGGCCTGCGTTGTACTATCTTGTCATCTTCTTCACATCTGGAGCACTTGCGCTGAACAAACGGTTTTTCCGACATGCGCATAACCTTTTCAGCAACGACGTCAGCCTCAAGTTCAAGAGGATCGTTGACGGCACCAATCTCGAGTTTTCGCTGAAGAACAAACCCCTGGCCGACTCCTGATGCAGGAGTTATCCGTGATTTATCTGCATCGGTTGTTGATTTATCTGCAAACATCAGTATGTGCGTTTAGATGGCTGACAGCCGTATATTCCAGGCAATTAACTTCAAAATAGGGAAAACCGGCCACAGCAAGTTATGGCAGAGCAGGCAATGCTGCTGCTATAATCTCTCTGACTCTCTCTTTAATAACATCTCTTGTCATTTCATCCTCATTAGGAACATGCAGGTGCCCTACGGGCAGCGTAGCCATGCTGCCACCGATACTGGTTTGAAGTAATCGTACCCTGTAAAATATTTCATTTGATAAAAAGCCACCACCCGTACCTCTAACAGCAACACTATTGCCTGCTGCGTCAGTAGTACTTGTTGCTCCTGTATTTCTTAATGTTGTTTGTGGTACCGTACTCATTTCTGTGTGCGGCAACAGTGTATTCAGAAACTCACTGCCTGAAGCAAGTCCCAAAGGTTCTACTGGATGTGAAGCACTACCTCCACTATATCTGCCCTCATTATCTGCCAGACTGTCAGTTGATCGTCTACGCCCCGCGCTTTGCTCTATATGAAAAGCGCTACCTCCCTGGCTGACAGTCATAATCATTGAAACAGGGGTCGTGCCATTCAGAAATGGCCCGAACAAATTCTCAATCACTCCCTGGTCGAAATCCCGATATCTTACAGGAAAGATAACTCCCTGGACAAAAGCAGAAAGACATCCGTTGCCGGAAACAGTTTTTCCGTCCAATGCCAACACAGCCGCACCGGAAGGATTTGAATCCAATATTGTTCTGTCAGTACCACTCCCATTGAAAGTCTGGTCAAAACCAAAAGGATCAAACCCGCTTATCAGTACTTTTTTCTGACCGGTGGCTGCTCCTGAAAAATCAATGGTTGTATGTCCACGGGAGCTTCGCTCAAAAGCATCAATTAATTGCTGTCGAAGGATAGTGGAAAGAACAAACCGGCTATGGAATCTTCGTATTTCTTCTATCATACGCAACCTTGTCCAGTAAAGCGGTCTATCGTCAATGTTGGCTCCGGTTGTTGCTTGTGCTCTATTCAAGGCATCTTGCCAGAGAGAACGACCGGAATCATTTGCTATTGTTTGAGCAGAGGCAAAGTCAACAGCGCTCTGAAGCGCATTAACAAATGCTGTGATTTTTCCTGCAAATACGAGTAGAAACTGGTTAACATCTGAACTGGCCTGAAATACCCGAGCTTCTTCAGTGGTTGAATTAGCTGGTATGGAAACTGCAGCAACAGAATGACAACGAGGAATAGAGGCGGCAATGTTCGTGGAATTCAATCCAGCCAATAATGTGTCCAGTGCGGCATTGTTCGACACCTGAAATGCCCTGCGTAAAGAGGCCCTTGTTTCTCTTACACCCGCAACGAAAGAAGCCGTTTCGCCGTCAGTAGGTGTTTGTGCGTACGCTTTATCACTCAGCCACTCCTTCTGAAGCTGACTGGAGTTGCAGGATGGCCGGGCAAAACCCTTTACCTGTACCAAAGTGGAGTTTTGTCTGGCTCCACAGAATATGCGTCTGGCAGTATCACGAGTGAGGCGTACACACCCATGCGACAACGGTTCACCGGTTACTGTGTGATGCTGGTGTAAAGCAACACCCCTGCTGCTCACAAATGTATTCCAAAACTCCCACCCATTATAGTTGAGATAACGATCAGAAATGGAATAGCCTGCTCCCGAAGTAATTGGAGTACAATTGGTTCCTGTGTTACGGGATGTGCTTACATCACATGCCACTTCTCCAGAAGTTTCAGTACAACACTGCCCTTTGCCTGTAGAGCAAATATCCGACTCGGTGGTTCCGTCATTCCAATAAAGCGTTACCGATTGGGGTATTTCCTGATCCACTACAACCTTTTGCAGCCTTTTGCCGGCAGGCACATCAGGGCAATTTTCACCAGCCGGATCCCATCTTCTCTGAATTATTCGTCCAATGTCTCCGCTTTGCTGAAGAGTATGTGTCAACTCATGCGCAAGTAAATGCCTGCCGCTTTCAGAATCCGGTGCATATTTCCCTTCATTGAAATAAATATCCTTGCCAACGGTAAAAGCTTGTGCATTAAGGCTATGTGACAATTGAGCAGAATCATGATCCGCATGAATCCGCACATCAGAAAATTGAGAGCCAAAACGGTTTTCCATGAAGCTTCGGGTTGGTTCCGAAAGCGAAGCACCAGTTCCAGAGGCCGATTCTATACGACTTGACATCTCAACACTTATCGGTGAATCTATTTTCGAAGATCTCCTTTGAATGTATGGCGTAATCTCTGATGCAAGGGGTCTGCGTTGTACTCGCTTGTCATCTTCTTCACAACTGGAGCACTTGCGCTGCACAAAGGCGGTTTCAGACATACGCAGAACCCGGTCAGCCATCGCATCTGCTTCAGCTTCGAGCGGGTCAGTCAATGAACCAACATCAAGTTTCCCCTGATACGCAAAGCTCTCTCCGGTGACGCTTGCCGGAGTCAAATGATTTTTACTCGCTGAAGTACCTGAAAGATCGGTATGGAGCATGATCGCAAAAATAAGTGGTGTTTCCCGGTTAATTCCCTATGGACACAGTTTTTCGTCGGCTCAATACTCACCCATATTTTCATCATCAGAACGCCTGATGGCTCAATAGAAAAACCTTTTTGAACGCGATGCAGGGATAAAATTCACTTTAAAAGGGACGTCGTATGCTTCATTACTTGCTTCCAGCCTGCTCATTGGAATGGTGATATTTTGCTCCATAGGTGAACCGCAGTCACCGGGACAAAAGTCAACAGCATCAAATACCTCATATTGCAAGGTCGTACTGACACTGATATATCCTGTCGAACCAATCAGGGGAACTTTTTCAAGAGTGACATTTCCATAGTTGATCTTTCTATAATCCGGCCCGGCATCGCTTCTGCCGATACCTCCTGCGATATGGCCCGCTATTGAAAATGGATTGCTGAAGGTCACATCCCGAAAATCCATTTCGCTGCGCGACATGAAATTCGCAAGAGACATCATCGTAACCGTATAGTCACGGAGTGGCGAAGGCACCCGGTTCAACCTGCTGCCAACAGTATCTATAACCGCATCCTGATCATCACTGATTGCCCATGAATCAGCAAAAGAGTGTACCACATCACTTGCCGGGTCATTGAAGAGTACGGGAGCAAGAGTGTCACCTCTGTGGCGGTTCAGGTAACTCTCGTAGAGTGACCGGGAGGCTGCACCAAATTTTCTTTCCTCTGCAGGAAGATAAAATGCCCGGAGCAACAATTTCGCGGTAGCTGCCTCAGCAGGAGTTGCAAAGGGGGTACAAAACGCTGGATCATCACAATCACGCTGAATCCGCATTGCATTGATCTCTTTACTTTGCTGGATAGTATGTGTCAATTCATGTGCCAGCAAATATTTCCCACTCTCACTGTCCGGAGAATATTTGCCTGAATTAAAATAAATATCACGACCGACTGTAAAGGCCTGTGCATTCAATTCACGATTCATCTGTATGGCTGCACTGTCGGTGTGAATGTTCACATCACTGAAGTCGGAACCAAATCGATGTTCCATAAAACTTCGTGTTGCATCATGAATCGGCATGCCGCCTCCTCGGGAAGAGTCAATACGGTGCAAAAGAGCTTCGCTCGCTGAAGCAGAACGTTCAATGGATTTCCGTTGAACAAAGGGAGTGATTTGCGAAGCAAGAGGCCTGCGCTGAATTTTTTTATCCTCTTCTGAACATGTCGTGCATTGGCGCTGAAGAACAGGTGTTTCCGCCATACGCATCACCCGGCCAGCCATTTCGTCGGCTTCAGTTTCGAGCGGATCATGCTGTGAGCCAATACTCAGTTTGCACTGCACGCGCGACCCGGCTTCACTGGTTGATGCGGGAGTGTAACCTGACCTGGTATCAGATGTGGTTGACTCGTAAGATCTCACGATTATTTTCCTTTACAAGGTTTTGCCTTCTTTACGGTACTCTTTCCTGATGCCAACGACAAGATCATCGACCCTGATGACTGTGTCATTGCGATTGAGGGCCTGAAGCGATGCAAACTGAACAACATTCATGATTGAGCCGCCGGAGAGATCATATTGCTCGGCAATACGCATCAACTCATCCTGGATCGGCATTAAACACTCTTTACTGAATCCGTTCATCCAGAGCTGAAAACGCTCACGCGGCTGGGGTTTCTGAAAATGAATGATGGATTGCAGTCGTCGGGTAAATGCTTCATCGACATTGCTGCGCATGTTCGAAGCCAGTATAACCAGACCCCGGTAATCCTCAAGGCGTTGCAAGAGATAGGAGATCTCCTGATTGGCATATTTATCGTGAGAATCAGAAATGCTTGTGCGCTTGCCGAACAGAGCATCGGCTTCGTCGAAAAAAAGAATCCAGTTTTTGTTCTCTGCTTTCTTGAAGACCTTTTCGAGATTTTTTTCCGTTTCGCCGATATATTTCGAAATCACCATGGAGAGATCAACCCGGTAGACATCAAGATTATAGAGTTTGCCGAGCAAGGCTGCGGTCAGTGTCTTACCGGTGCCGGGTGAACCATGAAAGAGTACCTTGTAGCCCGGCTTCAGCTTTGCATTCATACCCCAATCCTCATAAAGTGTACGCCCGTGTTGCAGCCAGATGCGCAATTCATCCAGTTGCTGAGCGGTAAACTCATCAACAACAAGATCCTCCCAATTCATGCCGGTCGTCAACTGCCTTGCCGGAAAGTCCATGCTGAATTGCGGCTTTCGGATAGTACCTGTAGTGAAATAATCAACATACTCTTCCGTAAGGTGCAAAGGGCTGCAGTAGTAAGGTTCATTGCCTCCACCCTGCTCGATGGCAAGTATGTGATGTGCGGAAAAAATGTGATCCGGCTCGAACAGCCTGTACAGACAAAACCGGTGTGCAAGATCGTTGCCTGCAAGAAGAAAAAGGGCCGTTTCAATAGTCGGGATGAAACCGCTGTGACGACTTCCTTTGACACCGCCAAATTCCGTGTAACCGCGTCGGAGAGCCTTGTTATCCGTAAAAAAAACATCAAGCAGATGGGGCTGTACATATGGAATAATGGCGAGCATCAGAATAAGACGTTCGTCGCGGGAAAGGCGGTAGTAATTGACAAATTCAGCATAAACCGAATGATCCTGAGCAAAATCGGGTGCCGGTATATCAGAAATACCATCAGGGAAAATTCCGACGTTTTCGGCGGGATGAGCAGTACCATTTTCTGCCTTCTCTGCGGGTACTGCTGAAAAGTAGTTGCGCAAACGCTCATTGACCACCTGCGCAAACCAGGTAATTTCTTGAGAAAGGCTCTCCGAGTTGAGAAGCACAGGATCCTTGTCGGCAGCATTATTCACGGCATTTATTTCCGGATTATTAATAGCCCGTTGCACCTACCATTCCACATGTATACAATAGTCGTTCCAGGGCATGACAACTATGGAGTATCCCCATGGAATACTCTCAAGAAGCACATCGAGAGTTTTTTGCTCGACCTGCAAGAGCCACCCGTCATCTTTTTTTCTGACAATCCCGTCTCGCTTCAGAAACGTTTCACGTAACCCCTTAACCGAAGTGTTTTTTAATACATTCCAATGTTCTATTACCGAAGCAAGCAGGTCTCCCGCTTCATCCAACTGATACCTCTGTAATCTGGTATCAAGCGGAATCGGCTCTTCAATAGCTATTCCACAAATCAGTTTCTCCAGCACCATTGAGTATTCAGGCGATTGAACCGATCCGGAGCTCAAATAGCCGAGCAGATGTGCCGCCTGGTATTGTGCCGCTTTGTCTTTCCAGATGCTGCCATCAAGAAGAGTACAGGCAGTGAAAAAGGGTTTGAAAAACGGCGCAAGAAGAATGACCCCACAATGACGCACGATATATCGCTGTTCGATGGCACTCTGCGAATCGTCTTGAAGCAATATGCCGTTTCGATTCTCGGCCATATCCTTGACTTCCTGGCCCGCTCCCCTGACTGAAGCAACGGGAAACACCGAAGGGAGTTCTTCTGCATGCATACCGGGCATGTCAGAAGCAGAGGCCGCATCAAAAAAAAACGCTGAAGGGATTTCAGACAATCGAGCGCTCCGGTCAGGAAAAGTTTCCTTGACAAGAGCATCAAAAATTTGAGCACCTGTTGACGCTTTGACCGGGGTGTTGATAAGTTCCGGTGCACGGCGAAGCAGTGCGCTGCGGAATGCAGCAATAAAGCCTGGCGGCTCAGTGAACTGAACACTTTCGCTTTTATTTTTTGCTGCCCATAGTAACAGTTGAGATTCGGCATCCCGTAATACGCTGAAAAAAGAGATAATCAACTGCTTCGATGCCTCATTCAACTGAAACGCAGCCCGAGCCCAAACCGCTCGGTTTTCGCGATGTTCCTTAAAAAATCCAGGTAACTGCAGGGGCAAATGCTGGTGTATTTGCCCGATAACGGCATCAATATCCATATCCGCCTCGTCTGACCACCAGGGCAATGTACCGTGCAGCATATAATGAGCAAACAACTCCATGAAGGAGCGATCCTTCGAGGTAAGGCGCTCTTCAGGAGTATATGCTTCAAGCTGCTTGGCAAGTGCTTTTTCAAACTGCTCACGAAACACTACAGCAAAATCCCGGTCAAGCTGGTTCTTGCTGAATCGTCCCAGGTCAACTTCAAGAGTGTTCAACCGCAGCCACTCCGATTCGGAAGAGTACCCGGAACAGACGGAATCGATGATTTCGACAATCTCCGGCTGCAAAGTCCGGGCAAAACTCTGGCGTAACCTGAAGGCCTCTTCCTCTTCAGAACAGCGAACTTCAAAACGAAGCCGGTTGATAAAATGGATCATACCCTTTTCACTCTTCTTTTTTTCCTTCAGTTGCATTCTTCCTCACAGAGACCACAGGGCCGAAGTGTATTGAGAACATCGACAAGCGGATTGGTTTTCTCAATTGAGGGCATTTCCGTTTGCGACATTTCAAGAAGCCACTCTAAGTAAGCCTTTTCAAAACGCTGCATTTCCAGAATACCCAACCATACGGTACGAATGTGTGTATGCGCCGGTGACTCACTCTGGATTGTCTTCTCTACGAGAGCGCGGAAAGTCGGGTCACGAAAACGTTTCGGCCAGCAGGGCAACACTGCAGTAGCCCTGAAAGAATAAGGGTCCTCGTTATTATCACAGGAGTTGGCTTCGCAATACAAATCCAGTTCAAATGCGAAGTAGCGCATGAGTGTTTCTATCTCCCGCTCAATGTCATCGGTTTCTGCCGGTCTCTTTTTGCTGAAAATCAAGCGGCTCTCTGCAAGAACAATGTTGCGATTGCCATGAATGATGAATCCGTATTTACGTTTTGCGGGATCATCCTCCAGATTTGATACGATTTTGTAATTGATCCGTTCCGACCCGAATTCATGCAGATCACGAACCCGCTGGGCAAGATTCTCATATCTTCGGAATTTCAGTCGCTTCTGTTCACCACTTTTTGCATCTACTTTCTGAAAAAGGATTGATTGGTCGAAAAGCTTCGTCTCAGCATTGTAACGGAAATAGTCAAGTGTCCACGGCATCCTGTCATAGCACCTCTCGGCCGGAATCCGATGCACACTCTTTCGATAGGGCGGAACTTCAGTTCCCTCATCAACACCTTTACCAAGATCGCACAGATCAAGGCAGATATCAGGAAAAGTGACAGGAATCGGTTTGTCGGCCTCGTCAAACATTTCATAAAATCTTGGACGCAGCAGAATATGCTCAACAAGATGGAACCCTTCGTTGCGGTCAATAGCCTCCATAACCGAAAGCAAGGAATGAAATGCCTTGTCACGCACCTCTTTTTTATCATAGCGCTCACTGGTGGCAAGCAGTACAGCCGTTTCCGGATCGGCTCCATCCCAGAGTTCAAACCAGAATGTCCCGAGTAATCCGGCGACCTTGCGACTCCGTTGTTTCAAATGTTCCTTGAGTCGAAAGTTTTTTCGATCATCGGCATAGCCGAGTATTGCCGCCATGAGCTTTTCAGTGCAGCAGCCCTCAGCAGCTTCAACACTGGTAAGCAATATTCTGGATTTGTCGTCGGGATCGAATAATTTGACTGTATTGAGAATCTGTCCCTTGGCATTTTTTTTCAGTACCGGCTTTTTCGTTTTCGGATCTACAACCATAACCGTCTCACACACCAGAAAATCAGGTGAAAACGTACGGCGTTTTATATCGGAAAAGCCAAGCAGACGGCTCACCCTGCGTTCTGTACCGGAAACATTGGCAGAATTCCAAAACTCCTGCTGCGTATAATCATACCCGCGACCCCTATTGCTGCTGATGCTGTAATATTCGCCATCCGCGAGTATACGGCTCTTCTCTTTAATCAGTCGGGCATCTGCACCGTTATCGGGTGTCAGGGTGCCTGAAAGTCGTTCGTACTCACCCATCTCTTCACTGAATCTTGCAAGCATGTGGTCGAGAAAAAGGTTTCTGCGCACGCCGAATATTTCGGGCGTTTCCGTCAGATTCCGCAAGGTATGAGCAAACTGCTTCCTGACATGGTCAAAGTTTTTCGAACCCTGATTATCGTGATCGATCAGAAGCGCCTGCAATTGGTCAATCTCTTCGAGTACCCGGCTGAAAGAGGTATGCTTCACTGACCCGTCAAAGGTGAAAAGCTCTTTAACGTGATTGAGCTGAACCAGATAATCGGAGAGAATCTGTTCGAAAAACAGCAGGTATCCCTTGAGCTGCAGTACCTCTGCCTTGCGATGGGAATCATCCGGAAGACCAACACGTTCGCTGACACCATAGCACATCGGCAGTGATTGTGTGACCGGATAATAATCCTCAAGTTGCATGCATTCACCAGCCGGAACGGGAAAATCAACTGCCGGATCTTCAAGTTTGTATTTGCGTTCAAGGGTTTTCTTGTCTCTGAAAAGCTTGAGCATCCTTTCCGGACGACGGTCTTCGGCTCTGCCGGTAAACCAGGTAATCAATTGCCGATTTTTACATAATACCACCTGTGACATCAGGGGCTGAATACGAGCAATTTTCCTCTCATTGCGCAAGGCTTTACTCCAGGCATCAAAGTAAAAATTGGCGTTTTTGTCCAGACCATCGAACGGTATGTGCAAATACAAAATTCCTTTGATCCCTTTGATATCGGAAATTTCGTTCATGATGTCCGAAAGCCGGATATCACGGTAAAAAGCGGTTTTCTCAAGCTCTTGAGGATCAATAAATCCATGACGGAGCGGGGGCCCTTCAAAAATATCATCCACCTGATATCCCTTTTCAAGCAGTTGATCAATGGTATAGAAGGGAATAGAGGGCGTGAAATATTTATATATCACGAAAAATATCTCCGCCAGCACAACATCGGGATCGGCATCTTCCTCTATCTCTATTGATGTTCCCAGACCGATATCCTCATACTCAACGGCATTGATGCTGAGAAAATCTTCGCAAAGATTGCGATGGCGGGAAAGCTTCTCAATAATAATCTGGCGAACAGCTTCCCGTTGATGCTCGTCTAAAACATCTTCTTCATACTCAACCATCACATTGTAGAAGCCTTCGAGTTCAAGAATTTTTGAGGCTCTGAACGGTTGATTAGCACTCTCCTCTATAATGGAGTCAAGCTTTGCAATTTCCGTCGTCAATGCATCGATATTCTTCTGATGCTCTTCTGCCGCGAGTAGAAGCAGAAGTTGTTCAGTCTGATCGGCTTCTTTGGTATCGGGTTCCTTCAAGCTGATGAGTTTATTTCTCAGCGGCTTGATCCGCTCCTGGAGTTTTCGTTTAAATGAGGCAATCTTTGCGATTGTCTTCTCATGTTCGGCTTTTGCCTGATCATGATTTGCAGGATTGAGTTTCAGCTTCCCCCGACATATTCGCTCGGTAACACCCCCTGTGGAGCAATCTTGCTGCTTGCGAAGTTCCCAAAAGTTGTAATCCACCCATATTGGTACTTCGTAATCCTTGCTCGGTTCGATCCACGCATTACGTACACCCTTTACATCTATGATCAGTTTACGGTAATCGTCAATTGTCAAAGGGCTGTTGTGCAGAATCTGACGTGCCGTATAGAAAATCTGATTCCATGTATCATCAGTCAACTCTTCCGGAGCAAGTATATCCTTTACTTCGAAACCGGTACGGTAAGCGAGATCCGTAATGGCATAACAGAGTGCTTCAAGAATGGTAATGCCTGGATCGGAGTTGTTGTAATCCGTCCAGACAGCGCTTGCCAGCTTCTCAATTGAGCTGAAACCCTGCTTGCGAAGAGCGGTATAATCCTCAGCAGGCTGCAGGGGGTTTGCCTTGAGGAGTGAAATCGGTTCTGACATAGTTATTCTCTCTTCAATTGAATCAAGCCAATGATATTCTGGTTTCACACCTTTGATTATTTTTTTCTTCTCTTCACCTTTGCCGGTGTCACGATCGTTTTGGTAGTGACTGTGACTGCCGCCAGCTCTTGAGCGGAAACCTTGATTTCCTGCTTGACTATCCCATCACCCGTGACCGCTTCCGCCCGGACGCTCGATTTCCTTCGCTCCTGGCAGGCTGAACGTTCAGCAGGAGCCTCGTAAGGCATGATGATATGCTGCGGTGCCGAAACAAGGATAGAGCGCGACGACGAAGGTTCAGCAATCACTGCACCAATGAAGTTCCCCTGATTGGCAATCAGCTCTTCCATATCGCAACAGCCTGAAATACTGGAAAGAAGTTCAGTGATTTTGACAGGAATTGCCGAGTCACTTTCCACAGCAGCATTCGTGTCTGTCTGGCAGCATTCATCACGGCAAACAAACATTAAAAAGTCAGTGATGAAATCAACGTATGACCGTTCTTCGATGAAATTGACTATTGCCGATGCATAGAACTTCTGAGCAAACGAGACATCGGCATTCTCGTCGAATGCCCACGGCGTCAGATATTGCACGATCTCATCGTTGAGTTTTTTGAGATAGTATCCTTTATCCGAGCCAGCGGTAAACTGTACATTAAAAAAGACCAATACCTGGTCATAGAGAGGGTTTTTGGCATGGACATGAACAAATGGTGAAGAATGCAGCCCAAGATACTCCTCAATTTCAATCAGTGTCCGACGGCTTGTTTTCGGTTGAAGTGGATTGGCTGCGTTGCGATTCTGCAAATTCGCGACCGGCACGATCAAAACATGTCCCGGAGCAATCTGTGACCCGCAACACGTTACTTTGTCTGCTGCAGTAACGCTATCAACGAGATCAGATTTGCGGCAAAGGCAGTTCGGGTCGGTATGCGTGATACATTTGACTTTGTAAATACCCGGAAACCGGTCAAGTACCAGATGTTCATAGTCCCAGGGTGTCACAGCCCGGGCTTTGTGACGCAGTCGTTCGCTGACACGGGTGTAAAACTCCTTGCCAACCTCCTGGTGCTTGCCATCGAATGAAGCGAACGGTTGATCGACCTTGCTGACCTGTGCGACAGCAACAGCAAGCTTGCTGATACTGCCCGCAGCCAGTGCGTTATCGAAATGTGACTGGTCGTTGCCATTGTCCTGGAAACTCGCTTCGACCGCCTGGGCAACGATATTGACCAGCATCGGAATCCGGTTGGAGTTTTCCGTTACGCTGGCACAGAACCAACGCAAGCCATCAGTGATGATCGTATTATGATCGGTGCTGTCACCCGGAACGTCAAATTTTATAATGCCTGTCGTCTGAAAACCAAAAGTGCTGTCAGAGATCAGGCTCTCTGCTTTCAATGGCCGCCATTCGTTATTGATCAGATATGACCAGTGTATCTCAGGAGGATCGTTGTCTTCATCTTCAGCACTGCCTTCAGCGAACTGGAAAAGAAGAGAGAGCGTATCAAGCGGCTGCACTTTCTCCAGTCCGATAAAAAGCATTCCCTCTTCCTGCAGAGAACCGGAATATTGGTTATTGCCTCCTGTTGCCGACTCTATTACACCGCTTGCCTCCATAACAAACATCGCCATGAGATCCTTGCGGGATAGTTTTTTCTCTCCCTTTATTGAATCGGAAAGTGCGGATTTATAATCGGTATTCGAATTGAGCCAGGTGAATTGAGGAAGCAATCTGCCATCAGCATTGACAAGAATATGGTCATTGGCGTTGTCAGGGGTATCAACCAGCTTTTTCTTCCTTGATAACTGATATTTACCTTTTTTGCTGAAGAGTGATTGAATGTTTTCCGACAGATATTGAATCGGGTGATTTTGTTGCTTAATGAAAAGTTCGGCGACACCAAAGGGATAGATATGGAAAAACTGATCATAAAGAGGATCAAGTTCAGTGAGTTCGGAATAGTAACTGACGGATATCTCCTGGATCTGCAACTCGGGCGCCAGGTCCTGACTTGCCTGGATAGCCGTGGTATTTCCGGTTTTATCAGCAGACTGAAGATTGGTGATCTTTACAAAACCCCTGACGGTATCGGACCTGAATTCCGTTACAGGCATTATGGTTGTTCGAGGAAACGGGAACGGATTTCCCACTACTGATCCATCATCCTGTTTCTGGGATGTGTTCAGAATGTTTCTCGTAAGCAGTTGGCCGTGAAATTTCGTAATGCCGCTTTCATCCGAAAGCTGATCCCAACTCTTGTTGTCCAACAGGCTGAGACTGTATTCAAAATTGTCGGATAGATTTAACGCTAAGGTCATCTCTTTTTTCTCAATATTCCAGAGAACTCCGACATCCTGGGTTTTCCTGATATCAATGGCAAGCTTGAGCAAAGGCTTGTTAAAGACTTCATCACTGCCCACATAAAAGGATTTTCCCACACCCGGATAGAGCGTAAACGGGTCAAACGGCTTATCGGCTGAAAGAAGAGCTGTCTCGTTTTGCAAAACAAGAGTCTTGAGACCATCAAAATGATAACCGGAATTCAACCCATCAGGTTTTGAAAGACCCTGCTTCTCCCATCCTGCCATTTCGGCGGATGACGGATTGATGGAACCTACCCGTACCGCAATGGCGTGTGAATTGAGGCTAAGCTTCGTGAACAGGCGATAGTCAATTCCAAGATTCGGCCCAAGCATGATCTGGACGACAGGATAAGTTGTGGTAAAGGAGTATCCTGTATGCAGCTTTGCATCGAACGGCACAATGGCATTCTCTGAAACCGGTAAATAGATGTAAAGAGAGTCCGTGTCACTGTCGATATAGTATCCTGAAGATGAGGATGCAAGTCTCGAATTGAAAATCCCGAATGTATTGGCATGCTCAAGCAAGCTGACGGCAAGTTCACCCAGCTTCTTTGTGATTTTCAGCCAGCCTGTGGAGGCAGTGAGCCATATTTCAAAATCACAGGTATCTCCTGTTTTTGACGGAATCATGAGATCCTTCAACCCGGCAATCTTCCAAGTGATAAGGCGGTTGCCCCCTTGCAGCAACAACTGGGGAGAGGCAATGGCAAACCCGATTTGAGCCTGGTCCTTGCGGTATGCAAATTCCTTGATTTGATCGATTTGCTGGCAGATGTTCCCTGCTGTCTGCTTGTCCGGACTTCCCTTGCCAAAGGTCGGCCATTTGCCACTCGGATCAGTTATCGCTTCACCGAACCCGTCAAGCGAATTGGCAACAGGACGGGCATATATACCTTCAAGTATCCCTTTGGCGGGATCAACAACAGGACTTTTCTGGATGAAAATCGTTTTCAATTCCTTGACTTTTCCCTGATTGATCACCAGATCACTCTCTGTCACATAGCACTGCTCTTTGCCGGAGGAATCTTTTCCTGCCTTGAGAGAAGTGCCTTGAGCAAGGTCATAGCCGACAATATCCTTTGCAAGCTCAAAGACAATATGCACACGATCCGGTATGGAAGGCTTGGGAGCAAGATGAAGCACATCATTGTAATAAAAGCTCAGCATCCGCTCGGTCAGCCCGTTCAGTTGCTCCTGTGCAAGACGGAACAGCTCAAGGAATGTGATAAAAAGCGCCATATGAGGCTGATGCGAAGGATATGCCTCAAGAGCAAACTGCATATATTTCGGCGATTTCACCTCGACAAGGTCGGTCATGAAACCGTAAAAAACATGAAAAATATCATCAACATAGAGCGCCGCACTGCGGATCTTCCCGTCAAGGTCTATTCCATGATAAACGGAAGTATCGGGCTCCACTGTTTCATCCAGCCCCCACAGACTGTCGTTTTCGATTGCAGTGAAGTCCAGATGGAGCGGATGTTTTGAATCAACATACTTGTAGGCTTCTTCGTATGCCACAATTTTGCTGACCTGATTACGAAGCCTTGAATTGATTGCGAGTTCAAGATCAAAGTGCAGCGGATTTTCCTGAATTGCAATACTATACCAGCGGTCAAGTTGCACAATGACACCGATGACCGGTTGAAAAAGCGCATGCAACGCGGCAGCATCAGGATGCAGTTCAAGTTGTTCGCGGTTCTGATCGTAATCACGTTTCAGTTTTGCCGTATCGAAAACCGAGATGGAAGCAGCTATGACAGCCATGTCACGGCGGAAAAACTCAACCCAGCTCACCTGTTCAGTGGGTATATCATCATCAACCTTACTGCCAGGGATATCGTAAAAGCGGATCTGTGCGGCATAGCGCTTCGCGAACACCAGCAGATCTTCGATGCTTCTGCCATCAATCGGAGCATAGGAGGGGTCGAGTGCTTTCAAACAGCGACCAGACTGACCGGAGCCATCACGTGGCAATTCATCATGGCAATGACAGTTGTTCATAATGTGATGTTCGTGGCTTCATTGATATAGAACGGAAATACGTAGTTGTATCGCGTATTTGTTGCTATGATTGAATATGAAACAGCAATCTGAAGTATTCCCGTCTCCTGTTCCGGGGTGGTTACAACCTCCTCGACTATAATGCGAGGTTCGTGCAAAGCAAGTGCATCTCTGACGATTTTATCAAGCAGCGTAAGAGTCTGCACGTTCATGCTGTCAAAAAGAAATGGATGCAGGTTCGCTCCGAACTGGGGCAACATGACACGCTCGCCGGTAAGTGTCGATAAAATAATCTGAAGACTGCTGCGAACATCCTCTTCTTCAACCAGCATCTCAACGCCGTAAATTTCACGTCGAAAGGTAGGCGGAAAACTCCACCCGATTCCCAAAAATGAACGATCTGTTGTGCCCATATTTTTGACGCCTCAATAAAGTTGGAAATAGCTCCCTAACCACCGATGATGACCGTAGGACATCCCGAAACTATGCTTCCGCCATGTGCAGTCGAATCCCCCTGCCGTGCGGCTGGTTGTCCACCAATCAACACGGTTGCCGAACCCATCACAATGCTGTCCGGCGGTCCGGCACAGGTACACATATTTCCAAGAGTTGCAGCCGGCTGCCCACCAATGAGAACTGTCGGTACACCAGGCGGCATGACCGGTCCTCCGGTATGGGGAGAGCCGTTCGGATTGGCCATCGGGCATACATGATTATCGGATATTCGTGCTGCTGCCGGCATAATCAATTGATCATAACTTGTGTTCCCTTGATGGTAACGATCCCTGTACTTGATTGAATAGTGATGCCCTGGGCATCCATCTTGATACTGTTCTGATTTTCGTCTTTCAATTCCATGGCTCCGGAAGTGTCATTGATGACAATTGATTTTTCACCGGAAGCTGCCGGAACTACAAGAGTCATTTTCTTGCTGGTATCATCAAAAATGAGCTTGAGCCCTTCTTTGGTCACAAAGCCATATTGCTCAGCTCCTTCCTGTTCGGGCAGAGGAGACTGGTTACAACTTTTGCTGTGCAGATAGCCAAGAATAATCGGCTCCCGAGGGTCGTCACCAAGAAAACCAAGCACAACCTCATCATTCTGCTGGGGACGGAAATATACGCCCCGGTTCGGCCCGGCGTCAAGGGTCGCAACACGAGCCCAGAACCCTTCGTTTCCCGATGTTATTGTCGGTATATGTACTTTAACCCGATACTGCCCTCCATCTTCAGAGTCATCGGTGTCAAGAACAATGCCAGTCTGCAATCCGTTGATTCCCGGCAGTAAACCGGAGGCCGGCTTGTCCATGACATTTTCCTTGTTGTAGAACCAGTCATCCTTCCATCCAAATTGTATGTCCGTAAGCCAGTTGCCATCATAAGTGTGCAGAACACCGGTAACAAAGACGTTCCCGTTAAACCGCTCTCCGACGCCGTCAAGCGTAATCATGACGCCCGGCTTGAACGAAGCACTACCTTCTATCCGGACTCTGCCAACCAGCTTCGATAGCTGATTGCGAAGAGCCCCGGCATTCGACCAATCCTGCAACTGATCCTGTGTCAGATGTCCCGGATGGCTGAACGAAACCTGCTTGCTCATGACAGTAGCAAGATCCTCTGAGGAGATATTGCCGTTTTCAGAAAAATCAACCGACCCGGAATCAGACTCTTCAACTTGCTGGCTGGTATAGTCCCACGAATGGCTCGTAATCTGCTGCGCCTGCCTGCGGGCATCCATTTCCGCTTCAAATTCAAAAATATTGTCCCCGTTGGTAGCCGTCACCAATGGAGTACCATCAGTTGATGGCTTTTTTACGATCAGCATGCCGTCATCGGTCAAAACCAGCATGCCATTGGCTTCAGCGCGGGTACAGATAAAATCCCAATCAGTCGAGTCAAACTGCACGAGTTGCTTATGGACAAGTGCGGTCTCCTCGATCTCTGTCTGAAGTTCACCGGCAAGCCCGGTAAGCACTTCGCTGTCGGATTTATTGATAAAATAGGCGCTTTTTCGTGCACCGGTCAGTTTGACAGCTTTATCCTTTGCCTCAATGACAAGCAGAGAGGGTGCCGCCTGTCTTGCTTTCAGTGCATGGCGGACAATAATGCCGCTGAACACCGTTTCAACTTCTCCATGATAACCGAGTTGAATGGTAATTTCGTTGCCTGGTTTCAAGGTATCCTCATTACTGAGAGAAAAGTCACGATCAGATACTGAGCCATCAAAAAAGACAATTTTTGCAGAGGCAACTTTGTTGAAACTCTTGTTAACAACGATATATGATATCCCGATCTCATTATTCAACGGCTCACCGCCTACCAGTATTGTCTGGCTTACGACATCCGTCGCATCATTCGATCCTGGGGAGAGGCTGCTTAAACTCATTGCACGTTTTTTTGGTCGGGTTCATTACGTTTTCGACAGCGGGGGAAACATCAGTGTCGAACCGGCTTTCAGTTTTCGGAAATTCTTTAATTTGTTTGCTCGTGCTACCTGCAGGTAATAATTCTGATTGTTATAGATTTTATAGGTCAAGAGAGAAAGAATATCGCCATCCTTGACCTGCACCCGGTGAGTAAGATCGGGAGACGAGAGCATACCCAAAACATCACTCAATCCTGCGACGATACGCTCTGTAAACCTTGCTGAAATTTTTGCGCGTATCGGCAAGCCGAACATGTCGAACATCGTGTAGGTTACATCGGAGGATACCAGAACACAGGTATTGATGAATGTTCCATATTGAACCATCAGATAAGGCGGCCGATGGATGTTGCCTCGCACATTCGTGGTCACTGCCCTGAAAAGGGCCACCTGGGCTGTGACAGGTATCTTTACTCCATTGGTATTTACGCCCGTTCCATCAATAGTCAATTCAATTGTAAATGTTCGAGGCTTGATATTAACATATTTATGATCGGCACTTGATTTCCCCTTGGGGACAGCCGAACACCACGACACATCTTCATGAATTGCAAAACTGTCCGGATTGAACATGGCAATAAACGGCAATGCCAGTTCAGGAATTCCGTCCTTGTCCGTCTGGATAATTTTGAAATTAAAGGGCAGTTTAATTGCGCTTTGGGTATCCATCAGCGTTCCTTGCTTTCTTGAATTATTTCAAATACCCGTTCGAGAATATTTTCTTCCGAACTCCCGGCACTTCCGGACGTACTGGCGTTGTTTGGTTCCTGGGGTGAGGCACATGGTTGTGCTTCAACAACCGTACGGATAATCACTTCATTGATTTGAACTGGCATAAAGCGTTACAGTTTACGTTCAAAATACTGGTAAGCAAGTTCAATGCTCTCTACTGCTGTCGTGTTATCGTTAGCCTTGAATTCCGAAACCGACCACTTCAATGGATAGGCCTGTATGACATTCCAGATTGCTACAGGCTGGTCAGCTTCATCCAGAAGAGTGACCATCAGGTCTGACGGCTTGAAGTCATAGATCACAACAGTGAACCATGTATTCAACGCCGACTGGATCCAGTCAAGAATCGCCGAACCTTGCAGCAAACCCCGTTTCAGAATAAGATTGGGATATTTTACGCGCTTGGGCAGCTTGTAGCTGAACCGGTTCTCGCCGCCTTCGCGCAACTCCTCCATCTCAATCTCAAACGAAAGTCCTCCGACCTCCTGAAATCGGTGTTCAGTGTCGCTATCCATTCCATCGACACCGATGAACTCGACCTTGAAATGAAACCCTACCGGTGGATAGTATGCTGGCATCGCTTATGTCGTCTGGACGGATATGCCTTCATGCACCAGTTCGATCGATTCGATTGCGATTTCATTGCCGGTTGCCTTCAGGCCCGGCCCCTCACACTTGACAGGCCATGCCTGTGAAACAGTCCAGACCATAACCGGGCTGCCTTCATCATTAAGCAGGGAAATCGTCAGGTCGCGACGCTCGACATTGGGTGCCCCGTTGTTATTGAACCAGTTAAACAGGTCATTGTTTTTTTCAACAATACCGCGTTTCAGGGAAATGTTGTTGGCTTTTTTCAATCCCGGCCGTTTCAAAGGAAGCGTCGAGGCGGACATCAGTCCGTCCCGATATTCAATTGCCTGGATCTCTTGTGTCAATCCTGAAACATCCGAAAAGCCGATGTCCTGATTGTTCCACGAAACTTTGTAATGGAAAACCGGAATTGGATATGTTGCCATTATCGTATCTCTAAGTTAAATGTTATAAAATGCTGCCCTGCTAACAACCATCAAGATTGCTGCACCAGTTGCGAGAACTTCAGGACGATGAATTCGGCAGGTCGGGCAACAGCCATTCCGATCTCCACATTCATTCTGCCTTCGAGAATATCACTTGATGTCATGGTAGTGCCCAGCCCGACCTTCACGTAAAATGCCTGTTCCTCCTTCGCTCCGGCAAGAGCACCCTCTTTCCATTTGAGAACGAGGTAGTTTCTGACCATCGCCTCCATTTTTACCCAGGTATCAATCGTGTTCGGCTCGAAGACCGCCCATTGACTTGATTTTTTGACAGACTCCTCGACCATGTTGAAGAATCGACGAACGCTTATATACCTCCATTCATTGTCGTTGCCGTTGAGGGTGCGTGCTCCCCAGACAAGGGTACCGTAACCGGGGAAGGTGCGAATCACGTTAATGGATTTACCGGAATCCGGGTCGATATTAAGTGATTCCTGCTCACGGTTGGAAATAGCGAGATTTGGCTCTACAACACTAAGAAGTGCCTCATTGGCCGGGGCTTTCCAGACCCCCTTGTTGGTGTCAACCCGCGTATACAGGCCTGCAATGGCTGGAGAGGGCGGCAAAACGACATACTCTCTCTTGAGCGCATCCGCTATTTTTGTGTAGAGCACCGAACCGCTGCCAAGGTCACTCATGGTCTTTCCGGCAGTATATCCCGCAACAGAGGGGGAAACAACACCAACAAGCGTGTAGGTATCGATCTCAAGGTTATCGAAATCGTATTTGAACTCGTAGGTTGTGATAAGATTTGGATAATAGGCGGCCGCATAACGGTTTTCCGAGACGGTGAGACTTGCGTTGCGAATTTTGAGCACATCGCCGTCAATGTCACCGTTCGGATCAGAACTGTTTTTCGGAGAGACTTTGAAGGGATCAATGATTGCAAAACGGTCTTTGAGATCGTAAGCCTGCTGGATCATCGCATTGACCACCTCTGTATAGGCGGCACTGTCCGACGGGTCTATTGCCGGAGTCTCGGGAATAACCAGCAGAGTGACCTCATCAACATCCTTGATGACATCAAGACCGCTCTTGAGCTTGTCTTTGGATACCGAACCCGGCGTTTTGTATGTATCGACAGCAACAATGTAACAGGTACCGCCACCGTTATCGTAGAAATGCTTGATGGAGTAGTAGAGCATGTACTTCGATCGCGCTGAGGAATCATAACCAAAAATGATTTCATACTGGTTGCTTCCCGAATCCTTGACAGTAATGGAAATACTGTCATTGGATTCAGTCGGAGGATCGCCATAGAATTGTTCGAATTCGCTGAGACTTCCGATTTTGTTGGGAATCATCAGAAGATCTCCGGCAACCAGCCGATCAGCTTTTTCGGTATAGCCGATAAAAGCCGGAATTGCGGTTTCCACTTCAGCAACCGATGGCGGCAGTGTCGATATCTCCTGCACATACACGCCTGGTGTAGATAATTTTAATACAGCCATAAGTAATTTCTCCCTATAGTGTTAAAAAAATGTCCGAATAAATTGCCGGTAATGCTGTCGCGTCGATAAGCGCTGTTTGGGGATATGGCAAATCAGATCTGACAACAGCCTCTTTGGCCATGTCACCGATATACTTCTTCAATGACAAACACAGAGGATCATGCTTCACGCTGGTGGTGGAGCTGTACTGCTCCTGCAGGCTGAGATCGGTGTCGGAAACGAATACAACAGCGGTATCGGTAGCCGATAAGCGGGTAAAGGTGATTGTTGTATCATTTGCTGTGATATTGAGTTTGCTGAGAAAATCCACTTTATCAAGAGCACTCAAAGCAGCCATTTCAAGATAGAGCGTGCTGCTCGGCTGCAGATGGATGGTGTATCGCCAGTATGTTTTCCTGTTCCGGAAAAGAATTGAATAAGCCGGTCGTGATGTGGTAAGCGAACGGTCGGATTCAACGATCCTGTAATTCGATTCCAGAGTATCGGCAAGCGAAAGCTCGATAACACCAAACGGACGAAAAGCAGGTTGACCGATATTGTAAAACTCATCCTTGATGCTTCCGGCGATTATCAACTGACACTTGCCGACCGGAAGATCATTCAAAATAAACAGAAGATCAGACTGGCCCGACTGGTTGACAATGGAATCGGCAGTAACTTCCCTTCCGCTGAGGATATGCATTACTTTCGCTTCGCCTGCGGAAACTTCAGACGTGTGATGGTAACGGTAATTGATTTCGGATCTTGTTACAGCATCAGCTCCACTGACACCTGATGAATCCGAGGAAAGGTGCAGGTTGCTGCGAAGCGCCAAAGTATCATCCTGCTGATTGGTAAAATAATAGAGCGATGAATTGTCTGTTGCCGTCGAGAGTTCATCAAAATTCAGAAGAGCAGGTTGACGGAGCTTCATCCAGAACGTTAATGTATCACCTGTCTGCGGAGGAAAGCGGAGAACAGCGTCACTACCGGTGTCAACCTGTATTCTTGCAAGAACGATGAATCCCCCTGAGCGAGCATCAATTCGAAACAAAACATCGAGCCGCTTCATTATTGTCTGGCAATCATTTGTCGGTACCAGCTCAAAATCAGGAACAGGGTTTACCTGGTACTTTTTGCATATACCATTGGTGTAGTAGGGCTGCTGTATCGACACAGAGGCCAGTTCAGCATATTTACAGGTAAATTGCTCCATGATTATTGAGAGCTCCCGAGGAAATTGAGTTCTTCAATAGCAGCCAGCTTCTCATTGCTCTTCGTCTCAAAGATGGTGAGCATTTTCACCCGGTATACCAGGCTCGGAATATATTTGGAGCCGAGCATTGCCCACAGATTGTTCTGTTGTTCGAACGTCAGGCTGTGCAGCATGAACGAAAGACGATCAATCATCTGCCATGGTTTTTCATCCGGATTGCTGACCGAAGCGTTGAGCGAAGGGTATTTCGACGAATCAAAAACAGAGTTTGACTGAAAAAAACCAGCTACATCGGACAGGTCGCGAAGTGCGGTTTGATAATCCTTGTTATGAGCAACAAAGAGAACAAGAAGATCAAGCTCCACCGGTGGGTTCAATCGGAAAAATTGCTTGTCGTCCGTGGGTATATAACAGGGGCGCTTGCCTTCACGCCGCTCTTCGTCTATGCCAACAAGCATGACCGTAACGTGCGTTGTGTCGGTAATATTGATACTCCCGTTCGGAAGAACAATAGATTTCAGATCAACAACATTGCCTGCGGTGTAATTCTGGTCCTGCTCCCGCATGACCATATAGGATTCCAGTTCTTTCCTGATAAACTCCAGAGCAGTACGAATCATGGAGAAAAGCGATTGAGTGTTATAGGGCTACTCATTACCATACTGCATATTGACCTCACTTTACAGAGAGAGACCAGCAGTCCCGCTTCAGACTGTCACTCCGAACACTTATAGCTTATAACGGCAATAAGAACAATACGATGATCAATGAGTTGGGAACTAAAGTATCAAGAAAGATAAAAAATCTGTGGATTCGCTAATTATGAGAGCGGATAAAACCAGATCACACAACATTAATGAATTCACTTGTTCTGATGTTCAGCTATAATATTCTCTCAGAAGGCAAAACTGCGGAACCAGAGTAATGTTCATTTAGTAACACAACTTTTATAACGGCTGGATATGGGGAAAAGAGACAAGAGTTATGTTCAGCATAGGACGAGGCATATGCATAAACAAGATTTAATCAGAAAATTATCCGTATTAAAATATGAGTGACTACGCACTATATCTAAAGTATAACAATTGTAAACAGTAATACAAAACGAAAAAACTCTGCTTTTTTCCTGAAAAGTCATAACTCAACAGTTTGAGAATCGACATAGTGGGTAATGTTACTCTGCTTCATCTTCGATAGCTTTGCCTTAATAATAAAGGATTTATTGCTTTTTTTACTAAGAATTTAATAAAATTATACTATATTTAATTACAATACAAGCATACAGCAACATATCAACATTATCAAACAAACCACAGGCAGAGCCGAAGCCTGATTGAAGTGCAACACATTGAAAGGCTTTTTTTGCACCCACCGTAATATATCTGGCGATATAACGGATACAATGGAAAAACAGACATCCCCTTACACAAAAAAAATCATTAGGGGTTTTTCAAAAACAACCTTAAAGCTACAAGTCGATGACTAAACCATTTATTAAAGCACTGAGAAGGATGGCTATCCTTTCATTTACATTACTTGTCATAAATGTGCCTGCGAAAGCCGGAGAGCTGAACCTCTCAGTTGCCGCAAGCCTTAAAGAGGTTATCAATGAACTGACCGCAAGCTACAGTGCAAAACATCCGGGCACTGTTTTTCTGAAAAATTTTGGGCCTTCGGGAACACTTGCCGGGCAGATTGAAAATGGCGGCCCTGCCGACCTGTTTATTGCTGCAAATACAGAGTGGATAGATTATCTGAACAACAAAAAACAGGTCGATGCTTCAACGATAAAGACCTTTGCCTTTAACTCACTGGTTTTTACCGGCACCACCAATAAAGGGGTGAAATCAATAAAGGATCTCCCGAAACTCGACAAAATTGCTATCGGCAGCCCGAAAAGTGTTCCGGCAGGTGATTATGCCACGGCTGCAATGACCAAAGCAGGTGTAATCTCTCAACTCACAAACAAGCTCGTCATGGCCAAAGATGTTCGCGAGTGCCTCATGTATGCTGAACTCGGTGAGGTCGATGGCGCTTTTGTCTACAAAACCGATGCACTGCTGGCAAAAAAATCGAAGCTGCTCTTTACGGTTCCACAGAATCTCTATCCCCGTGTTAGTTATCCGATGGCACTGACCAATAAAGCTTCACAGAACAGGGAAGCAAAAGCTTTCATTACTTATCTTCAGGGCAAGGAAGCCAAAGCGGTTCTCACCAAATTCGGTTTTATCCTGAAATAATTCTGTTGCACCTCTGAGTGATCGCAGAAAAACTGTATGAATTTTACCATGACGCAGCTGACACCGGAAGATATAACTGCCATCTGGCTGTCGCTGAAAGTAGCGCTTACAGCGACAGCACTCTCTTTGCCTTTTGGTTTTGCCGTCGCATGGCTGCTGGTCTTCAAATCACTTCGGGGAAAGG
>JAAXXL010000086.1 GCA_013334485.1 Chlorobiaceae bacterium
CGGTAAGGCCGCTGCCGCTTTTCGGGCTCTGCAACAGAATCACACCGACCAGAAGGATCGCTGCGAGTAAAGCGACAACCACAATGAAAACATGCATTTCCAGCAGCTTTAATAAATTTGCAAATATCGTATCTTCAAATGATGAAGGCCTTAATTTAGCAACTTTTAAAAAATATCCAAGCCGTGTTTTCAGATGCCGGAAAATTATTGGTAATTGCAGGTGCAGTCACAATAGTTGTCGGGCTCTTCATGATGGCATCAGGAAAAACAGGCATAACCGGCTGGTTCAACTGGTTTGGATCGCTTCCTTTCGACATGAAAATCGAGAAGGAGAACTTCCGACTCTATTTCCCTCTGGGGAGTTCAATTTTAATCTCGATACTCCTCAGCATGATATTCTATTTTCTCAACAAATTTATCCGTTAACCACTCCATGTCCGACATAGTAACAAGAGAAGCCCGCACGGCAACGGTCAAAAGAACAACCAAAGAGACCGACATTTCGGTAACCGTGACGCTTGACGGTACCGGCACAAGCTCCATCAGCACCGGAGTGGTTTTCCTTGACCACATGCTGACCAACTTCAGCCGTCACTCGGGATTTGACCTTGCAATCCAGTGCAAGGGAGACATTGATGTTGATGATCATCACAGTGTTGAGGATATCGGTATTGTACTCGGCAGTGCTGTCAGTGAGGCGCTTGGCGATAAACGCGGCATACAGCGCTATGGCTGGGCAATCATTCCGATGGATGAGGCGCTGGCACGTTGTGCGCTCGACCTTGGAGGACGAAACTTCTGTGTGTTCCATGCGGAGTTCAACCGCCCGGTGATCCAGGGGCTCTCAACCGAGATGGTGCACCACTTCTTTCTTTCGCTTTCGGAGAGCCTGAAGGCCAATATCCACATCTCGATTCTTGAGGGGCAAAACACCCATCACAAGATCGAAGCGATCTTCAAATCCTTCGCCTATGCGATGAAAGCTGCAACAGTTATCACGGGCAACGCGATTCCATCAACCAAGGGAACAATCTGAGGCTGTGGCACCTCTATAAATTTATTCCGCGATTCGATTACTTCGTTGGGCGGTGTTCGAAATTCTCATGTACTCTCGTGTACACTCCGGTTTCTGTGCTCCGTCCGCCTCGTACTCAAACCGCTCATGACAATTTATAGAGGCGCCCACTGTTGCGAACTGAAGCCATCCTCCAAAAGCAGAAAAACCCCCGAGCAATCAGGGGTTTTTCTGCTATTCGTCCTTGAAGTCCCTGCTGTCCTTTGAGTCCTTTTACCTCAAACAACCAAAAACACAAAACCCCCCGGGCAACCGGGGGTTTTGTTAAAACAATAAAACAACAAGCACTCTTTACTTTGCGTAGGCAATCGAGCGTTTCTCGCGGACAATGGAGACCTTGATCTGGCCGGGATACTGCGCTTCCGATTCGATTTTGTGGGCGATATCGTGGGCGAGTACATCAGCCTGTGAATCGCTTACATTATCACCTTCAACAATAACCCTGATCTCCCTTCCTGCCTGTAGTGCATAGGTTTTCAGAACACCGGGGAATCCCTTGGCAATCTCTTCAAGGCTCTCAAGACGCTTTACATTGCCGTCAGCAGTTACCGCACCACGGGCGCCGGGCCTGGAGAGCGAAATAACGTTTGCAGCATCAACAAGCTCTGCAATAGGTGTCTCCTTGTCAACGTCACCGTGATGGGCACCAATGGCATTGAGCACTGCGGGAGATTCATTGAATTTTTTAAGGAAATTCATCGCGCTGATGGCGTGAGGCTGATCGCTTTCAGGAAGCACCAGACCGATGTCGTGCAGAAGACCTGCGCGCTTTGCCTGACGAGCATCGAGCTTGAGTTCGGCAGCCATAAGACCGGCAAGCATGGCAACCTCCCTGCTGTGGAGCAGAAGATTCTGGCCATACACAGTGTAATACTTCATGTGGCCGATCAGGGAGACAATCTCGGCTGGCATGTCAGGAATCTGGAGTGATGAGAGCGCCTCTTCACCGGCACTCATGATAACATCATCAATCTCCTTTTTGGCATCGGCAAAAGCCTTTTCGATAGCCACAGGGTGAATGATACCGTCAACAAGCAGCTTCTGCAGGGTGAGCTTGGCGAGCTCGCGGCGCAGGGGATCAAAACAGGAGAGAATAACTACCTCAGGGGTGTCATCAACAATGATATCGACACCAGTGGCATTCTCGAAAGCCTTGATGTTGCGTCCCTCGCGTCCGATAATCCGGCCCTTGAGTTCGTCGCTCTGGATATGAACAACCGAGAGCGCATTTTCGGTAGCCTGTTCAAAGGAGATCCTCTGGATAGCGGTCAACAGGGTTTTCTCTGCAAGGCGGCTGGCATTCTGCTCTGCCTCTTCATGAATCTGGTGAATAGTCTCTGTGGCTTCCTCACGGGCCTTGGAGACCATGTTGTCGATAAGCATCTGGCGGGCATCTTCAGACTGAAGATTACTGATGCTTTCAAGACGCTGGTTCTGCTCAAGAATAATGCGGTCAAGGTCGGCTGAACGAAGGCTGACAGACTCCGTGGTCTGGTCAATCTCCTTGCGCTGATCCTGAAGTTTACGCTCCATATCACGAACATCCTGAAGCTGCTTTTTAAGCTGTGCTTCCTTCTGCTGCATCTGCTTCTGAAGCTGGTTGTACTTGTTGTTCTTGATCACCACTTCCTGGTCAAACTCGCGTCGTTTCTTTTTCCACTCCTGGTTAACTTCGCTGACCTTGAGTTCCTTGTATTCATTGGCCTCTTTCTGTGCTTCCTGCACTATCTGCACAGCACGTTCTTCGGCTTCAAGCACCTTGGTTGTTCCGATACTTTCAAGAAAAAAACGCCCGATAAAAAAACCTGCTGCAAGAAAAACAACTGAAGCACTGACAATTAAAAACAGGTTTATAACTATACCCATTAAACTAACCTCCTTTTTGCTGCTCCCCTGATATGGGAAAGCGCCGTTTTAAACAAAAAAAATCCGCACCCTCATGAGATGTGTAAGATCAAGAACCCGTTGTGCACGGTGGGTGCCTCCTTCAGATTTTTTGCTTCCAATGGAGCGGTGTTACCACTGCTCTTGAAGACTCCTGAAACGAGTCAGAGAGGTTCAACAAGGCCTGCAATCAAAACGAAGAGTTTGGCTCCCGATTTGTTGATGTTAGTTCTTTTACTTACAAGACACCCCAAGCAACTGGTGCGGAAATTTGTTCTCTACTAATGTAAAAGTTTATTACAGATTTTGTCCGATAAAAACATTCAGATCGGTAATTTTCTGCTTCAGCGACGCCATCTCCTCTTCAAGTTCTATCTTTTTTTCGGCAAATGAAATAGCCGAAAGAACAGCAAGTTTTACAGGCTCAAAGGTCGGTGCTTTTTCGGCAAAAAGCCGCATTATCCCGTCAACATCCCGGGCCGCTTTTTCCGTCAGTTCACGCCGTTCAACCCTTAATGGATAGTTGTCGCCATAAACATGTACATCAATTTTTTCCATCTCCTTACTTACAAGCTCTGATCGTTTCTGAGTTCCAACTCTATTTTCTGCAAAATGAGAACCAGCTTCTGTTTTACCTGAAGTTTCTCAGCATAGGCAAACTCTCCTCCCGAACCTCCTCCTGCATCAGCGGCAGAGGAGCCAAGCGTTCCAGGCAGCTTGCATGATCTCAGTATATTCTGCAGACTTGATAGTTCAGATCGCAGTTCATCATTCTCTTTACGGCACTCTGTAAGCCGGGCTACCAGATTTTCAATATTTCCCTCAAGGAGATTAAGATCTACCTTGATATTCAGCCCGTCAGAATCATGCATAAAACAAAGAGTATCAGACTTGTCGAATTACCGCACCAAGCTTACTCACGGCATTACTGCCTGCTTTTAAGAGAATATCGCTGATTCTTTCGTCATGAAGCGTTCCTGTATGATCTGCTATTTCAAGAGAGAGAGCAACACTTCGCTCCCCTCCTTCAGCTTCCGGGCGTTCAAAAAGATCGAACACACAGACATCCCTGATCAAATCGTCACTGGAACGCAGAAGTTCCACAAGTGACTGAACGGTAACATTCCGAGGCAGAACAAACGACAAATCCCTCTGTACAACAGGAAATTTTGATGGTGGCGCGTAGGTGACATCCGCCTTGAAGCTTCGTTCCAGAACGGCAGCATCAAGTTCAGCAATGAAAACCTCCTGACCAATATCAAATTTCCCCAAAAGGTCTTTTTCGACCTGCGTAACAACGCCTGCCCTCAAGGAGCAGGACTTTCCATGCTCTGTCAACTGCACGTCAATGCTGACACTTCTTTCATTATAAATATTCACCGCTGATTTATCAAGCAAATTCAGCTTCTCAAGCAGCATCTCTACAGCACCCATAAGATCATAAAAATCAGCCTTTTCCGCCGACTGGTTCCATATTCTCGGGAAACGGCTTCCGGTTATGGCGAGAACAAGGTACTCCTTTTCACGGTAACTGTCGAGAGGAGTCTCTCCGCTGCGGGTACCATCCGGCTGCGTGCTGAAACTGCGGGCAACCTCAAAGAACTTCAAGTCCCTGTTTCCATGCCTGATATTATGGCTGATAACCTTCAGAAAGCCGGGAACAAGCCCGGGGCGGAGCACTTCAAGCCCCTCACTGATAGGGTTAAGAACACCGACCAGTTGCTCACTGAAAAGTGCCGCATCCTCTCTTTTTATAAGCGGATTGGTAAGGATCTCCCTGAAGTTCAGGCCGACCATGATGGTGCGGAGAAAATCGGGAAAGTATTCAGGATTTTTACGGGACTGCGGATAGATGGTCGAAAGCTGGGAAGAGGGCTGAATATTGTCGTAACCGTACAGGCGTGCAACCTCTTCAACAAGATCAATCTCTTCAAAAACATCAACCCTGCATGAGGGCACCAGAAAGGTCATTGAATTCTCTGTCACAGATTCAACTGAAAACCCGATCCGCTCAAGCAGTTCTCTCATTTCCGGGGCAGTGATGGAGCTGCCGAGCAGTGCGTTAACCCGCTCCGGCCTCAGAACAACCCTCTGCAGTTCATGTTCAGCAGAACCGGCCTCCTCTGCCGCTGCAACATGGCCTCCGGCAAGCTCAAGAATAAGGGCAACCGCACACTCCGAGGCCCTTTTGACATTATTGGGATCGATACCCCGCTCAAAGCGATATGACGAGTCTGAAGCAATACCGGCTTTTTTGGCCGATTTGCGAATCATTGATGGTGAAAAAGCGGCTGCCTCAAGCAGAATATCGGTTGTTGTGTCACTGACGGCTGAATCAAGTCCTCCCATAACACCGGCAAGGGCCTGGGGTTTCCGGGCATCACAAATAACCGGCATGCCGGGCTCAACATGGCAGATCTCCTGATTGATTGCCGTAAACTCCCCCTCTATGTCGCTACGCACAACAACCCGACCACCGTCCAGCCTGTCAAGATCAAAGGCATGAAGCGGCTGACCGAGCCCGTGCAGGATATAGTTAGTGACGTCAACGATGTTGTTCTTTGGTCTCAACCCTATACTTTCAAGCTTGTGACGAAGCCACTCGGGAGACTCTGCAACGGTTACGCCACGTATCACGACAGCGGAATAATAGGGGGAAGCAACCTTGTCCTGAACATCAACAAGAGAGCCGGCTTTTGAAAACTCAACCGCTTTCGAGAACGGATAGAGTATCTCTGCGCCTGCGGCAAGCTCTCTTGCCACTCCGAGATGGGAGAGCGCGTCCGGACGGTTTGGCGTAACAGCGATATCAAGCACAATGTCACCCTGAAGATAACGGGCAAAGGGAACGCCAACGGCGCATGAAGCCTCAAGCTCCATAACACCGGAATGGTCACCGGAGAGGCCGAGTTCATCGGCTGCGCAAATCATGCCGAATGAACGCTCACCGCGAATTTTTGAATTTTTAATAGTAAGGGTTTCACCGTCAGGAAGCTTCAATTTCGCTTTCTCGGTGGCAACAGGCACAAGCATGCCCGGCTTTACATTAGGGGCACCACAAACAATCTGAAGCGGTTCATCTCCGCCCACATCAACCTGGCAGATGGTCAGACGTTCCGCATTGGGATGGCGGATAACATCATTGATCCTTCCGACAACAACCCGTTCATCGGGTAGAGTACTCTCTATGACATCCTCAACTTCAAGCCCGAGAAAGGTTAATTTTTCAACAAGTGAAGCGGTATCGGAAGAGAAGGAAGGGAGAAAATCTTTAAGCCAATTGACAGATATTTTCATAAGGAAGGAAAATCTGCATTCATGAATAAAAAAAGCCCTGTACCGGCAACGAACAGAGCTTTGAGACGCACATCATTACTATACCGAACTCAACAGACCTGAATTTGATGTAAGCGACCGTCAGCATTTCAAATTCTGTCCGGAGAAAAAACCGGATTCTGCACGTGCAAGAGTGTGACCCCAACGGGATTCGAACCCGTCCCGCCACCTTGAAAGGGTGGTGACCTAACCGCTAGTCGATGGGGCCAAAAAACATGGGTGAATGAGGGGACTCGAACCCCCGACCTCCAGGGCCACAACC
>JAAXXL010000027.1 GCA_013334485.1 Chlorobiaceae bacterium
CTGACGCATTACCCAGATTGGCGTCCTGGAACATGGCTGACGCTTTAATGCCCGAAGAAAAAGATCATTTTTGAGCATGCAATGCAATAATTTGATGGGTTAACAAAACAAGCTGCCCGTCAGAGAGTCCGGAAATCAACCCGGCTGAGAGCAATAGTAAAAGTGCAAAGGTACGTTTTTTTACCCTTTTTTTAAAACTTTCCGAAAGATCGGCACGCTGCCTCTCGTCTGTACGACTGGCACAAAGCCACTCATCAGCTCACAATGTGACGTTTGATACCAAGCTGTTTGGGCGTGTAGCCGAGAGCAAGGCCAACCATTTCAGAGAGATGAAATACGGGAATAGAACTCTTGATGCCTGCCTGTTTGAGCGCTTTTGCCTGATAGCCGTCAAGTACCGTATGGCAGAGCGGGCAGGGTGTTACAATAAAATCAGCTTTCAACCCGATAGCCTCTTCAAGAGCCTCACCGGCGACATTGAGCGACTCCTGTTCAGCAACCAGCAGTGTATGGAAACCGCAGCAGCGGTTTTTATGCTCATAGGAAAGGGTTTGGCCCCCGAGAGCCTCAATCAGTTGATCAAGGGAACTTGGATCCAGGGGATTATCCTTGCCAAGAACCGACGATGGCCGGAGAATATGACAGCCGTAAAAAGGGGCGATCCGGTAATTCTTTAGCGGAACCTTCACCTTCTGGCGGATGGTCTCCAGGCCGACATCTTCAATGAGAACCCATAACAGATGGCGCACCTCGGAGGTACCACGGTACTCAAGCCCCTCTTTTTTAAGAATATCATTGACCTCCTGCTTCAACTCCGGAGATTCATCAAGTTTTTTCTTTGCCGTCCGGATCGTCATGAGGCAGGTGTTGCAGGAGACAACAAGGTCAAGCCCCATTTTCTCAGCATAGGCAATGTTACGGGCATTGACCAGCGCAAAGTGTTTGGGACTGACATAGTCAAGATTACTGCCACCGCAACAGGTACTTTCATGCAGCTTTACCAGTTCGAGTCCAAGATCCTTCTGCCAGAGATCAATCGAGCGGTCAACCTCTTTCGTCATCGACTCATTGATGCAGCTCAGGTAATATGCGTATCGCTTCATCCGGAAGTTCCCCCGATTATTTTTTATGAGATTTATGATCCTGCTTTACATGCTCGCTCATCTCTCTGAACTCTCCACGGAACTCCTTTATTCCTTTGGATGGCTTGACCATCGGAGGTGGTGGCGGTGTGCGGCGTTTCAGAATCATCTTTACGGCCATCGGCAGCAGGTTCTGCATAGTCCAGAGAACGCCATTGGTTCTGAAAGGCAGAGTGGCTTCGACCAGTTTGCCTTTCTTTTCAATATCCGACATAAAGGCCTCGGCATGTTTGGCTCCGCTGGTATCCTTCATACCTCTGCTCTCAAGCGCATCTTCGCGTATGCCGTGAATAGCATCCATGATCGGAATACTTTTCACACAGGACTCCTGGCAGCGATAACAGTGGGTACAGTCCCAGACACCATGATCCTTGACCAGCTCGGCAAGGCGGAGATCATGAATGGAGTCCCTGGTATCGACATTCATCCGGTAGGATTTCAGCAGTACTGCCGGAGAGACATACTCCTTGTTTGCCCGCAGTATGCTGCATTCGGAGACACAGGAGGCACAGAGAATACAGTCTGTCGCCTTGTCATATTTCAAAAACTCCTCTTCGGAAACAAGAAACTCCTTTTTACCCATCTCTGCCTCGGGCATTGAAGAATCAACCCAGTTTGAGTAGTGCTTCATCTTGTCGACCAGAGGATCCATATCAACAATAAGATCCTTGATAAGCGGCAGGTTCCGCAGGGGTTCTACTTTGATGACCCCTTCCTCTTTTGATTTGGCAAGTACCTCCCAAACCTGTGAAGTGCAGGCCAGCATCGAAATGCCGTTCACGCGCATGCCGCATGACCCACAAATGCCTGCCTGACAGAATGCCCTGAAACTGACAGAGGCATCGACATGCTCTTTGATATAATTCAAGGCACGGAGAACAGTTACACCTCTTTCGACAGGAATTTTATAATCGTCAAAATAGGGTTTGCTGTCGACCTGAGGGTTAAAGCGGAAAACCTTGAAGGTCACATCTCTTTTAGCCTCATTATGCTGATCTGTTGACACCGTCATAAGCGAAATAGTTAATAAGTTCTTTCCTGGAGTTCATAGCGTCCCATCGTAACCGGTTTTTCGCCGAGCTTGACGTTGCCGTCAACCAGGGTGGACATGGTATGCTTGTGCCACTTTTCGTCATCCCTCGTCGGAAAATCAGTCCTGGTATGCGAACCACGGCTCTCTTCGCGGGCAAGCGCTCCGGCAGCAACAGTTTCTGCCAGATCAAGCATATTTTTCAGCTCCAGCACCTGAAGGAGATTGGTATTGAAAACATCACTGCTGTCAGCGACCCTCACTTTTTTGAACCGCTCTTTGAGTTCTAAAACCTCTGCTATACCCTTCTTCAAAAGAGAGGCTTCGCGGTAAATGCCGACATTGAGAGCCATTGTCTGACCAAGCTCTTCGCGCAGCTCTCCATACCGTTCATAATGGCCGGAAGGCTGCATGCTGCTCCGGAGCTCTGCCAACTGATCCTTGACCTCATCCTCCGAAATAGCCGAGGGCTCAAATTTCCGGGCCTCCAGCGCTGCGGTGTGGCCGGCAATACGACCGAATACAAGAATATCAAGCAGTGAATTCCCTCCAAGACGGTTTGCTCCATGAACTGAAACACAGGCAGACTCACCGGCAGCGTAGACACCCTCCATCACCGTACGGCCATAGTTATCGGTATCAATGCCTCCCATGGAGTAATGGGCGGTCGGTCTGACAGGAATTGGCTCCAGAATGGGATCAACACCCTCAAAATTCATGGCCATCTCACGAATCTGCGGCAGCCTGGATTTGATCAAATCGGCTCCGAGATGGGTAAGATCAAGATGGATATATTTGCCTGCAGGGCTGTCAAAACCACGTCCCTGAAGAATTTCTGTTTCAAGTGAACGGGAGACAAGGTCTCTGGGACCAAGCTCCATTTTTTCGGGAGCGTATCGTGCCATGAAGCGTTCTCCATCCTTGTTAAGGAGATAGCCGCCTTCACCTCTTGCGCCTTCGGTAACAAGCAGACCGCTTTTTCTAAGACCGGTTGGATGGAACTGCACAAACTCCATATCTTTCAGTGGTATACCTGCACGGTAGGCAATAGCCTGACCGTCACCGGTATTGCCCGCGGCATTACTTGAACGGTTCCAGTACATTTTCGCATAACCACCGGTTGCAAAAATCACTGTTCTTGCAGGAAAAGCCTCGACGGCTCCGGTCTTCATATTCATGGCAATCAACCCCTTGGAACGACTGCCGTTAACAGAGAGGTTCAGGGCAAAATATTCATTGAAAAATATCACCCCTTTTTTCAGACACTGTTCGTAAAGGGTCTGAAGGATCGTATGACCTGTTTTATCTGCACAGTAACAGCACCTTGGACGTCCGGCACCGCCAAATGGCCTCTGGGCAATGGTATTATCCTCAAGCCTTGACCACGGTGTGCCGATATTCTCAAGTTCACGGATGATTTTTGGCGCTTCACTGCAGAGCACCTCAACGGCGTCCTGATCAGCAAGGTAATCACTCCCCTTGATGGTATCGAAAATGTGCATTTCAACCGTATCGTCCTTTGCCTTGTTGGCAAGTGCAGCATTGGCGCCGCCCTGTGCCGCAGAGGTATGTGAACGGTTGGGATAGACTTTTGAAAGTACTGCGATATTCAGTGCCGGATTGGTTTTCATGGCCTCCATAGCAGCATAAAGACCGGCACCACCGCCTCCGACAATAACGATATCAAATGGTTTCATTCGCTCAAATCTCCTTATGAAGCTATCAGGCAAGCTCCACTGATTAAATGAACGGGCACAGCCACAGCCGCAAGCCCGCTCATTGAAATATTCTTTATGGTAAAACCGAAGAAAGCAGTTTCAGAGAACCTGACTGCTACAGGGCGACATGATCGTCATGAACCGGAAGTTCCTCAACGGCGTGAAGCACGTCAGTCATGTTGAGCATACCCACAACCTTGTTGCCTTCCATAACCGTAAGACGCCGGATATTGGTCCTTTTCATCAGGCGGAGGGCATATTTAATTCTGAGGCCGGGATTAACACTGATCAGAGGTTTGCTCATGATCTGAAATACGGGGGTGTTCCAGGGATCTCTATGGACATCTTCACCAGGATCAATCACTTTTTCAAGAATATCCTTTTCGGTAACAATACCATAGCAATCATCTTCATTACGGGGCTCAACAAGCAGACCGCTCTCGGTGCTTTTTTTCATAATCTGAAGGGCCTCGGCAACCGTACAGCTTCCTTTGATTATATGAAAATCTTTCTGCATAAGGGCGGAGACAGGAAGGGTACGCAAGGTTATAAGCTGATCCATAGTCATCAGGTTACTTATGATTAATAAAATACCGTATACCCTCTTGTTATCTGTCAGACACACGAAAAGGGCACCAATTTCATGACCGAAAGCTAAAAAAAAGGCGGGAACGCCAGAGTATCACCCGTAAGGTTGGCGAAAGAGTATTAATTTATAAAAAAAAACAACATAAATGCAAAAACAGCCCGTGCAAAACAGGATATTATGCAATACCGTGCATTTTTTTATACTCCGCCCAGTTATGTTTCAAGGCAAGAAAGGCAGTGAAATCCGGTTGAAGAAGAAAGGGATTTCCGGCGCGTTCAGCACCAATAGAGGAGAGTGGAGAGAGACCGTAATCGTGCCCTGGGTATACTTTTATGGCGTCTGGAAGTCTCATGAGCTTCTCATGCAGTGAGTTATACTCTTCGAGAGCTTCTGCACGGGTAACGGTACCGCCAACCTTGCCGGTAAAGAGAGTATCACCGGTAAAAAGAGCGTCACCGGCAAGAATGCAGATGGAGTCCGGAGTATGTCCCGGCGTATGAAGAATCTGCACTTCAAGTGAACCGAGAGGAAAAAGCGCGCCATCCTCTACCCGGATACCTGTCCGGGGACAGGTATCACCGAAGATGAGGGGATCAATACCGGTAAGTCGGCGAATTGCTTCATTACCGTTGGTATGATCGTCATGACCGTGGGTTGAGAAAATAAAGCGAATCACAAAACAGTGCTCTTCGGCAAAACGGACAATCATGGAGGGATCGAACGATGCATCAATAACAAGTGCATCACCCGACTCTTCATCAGCAACAAGATAACCGAAGTTTCTGTCGCCACCGGTACGAAACTGTTCTACAATCATGCGCTTTCAAACCATTTTTTCAACATTCATCAGAAAAGCTTTTGCCGGGAAATCCCTCTCAACAGCAATCGGATTCTTTTCCAGTTCAAGCATGATAGCGTCAGCCTTCTCATCATCAAGAATGGCAAAACAGAGCGATGAATAGGCCCCGGGCATCGCATCGGTCGGCCACCATGGCTGCTGCTCCAGGGCCTGGCTTTCACAGTTACACCCCATTATATCAAAACTGCTGAACATCTTCACCTGATGCTCCTTGAAGAGAGCCCGCACTTTTGGTCGGCTCTCTTCGTGACCCATAACAGCAAGAAATTTCATTTACTTTTTATTCTTTACAGTTACTGTGGATTTTTTTTCCGCCATATAATAGACCAGCGGCACAACAACAAGAGTCAGAATGGTTGAGAGCACACCACCCCAGATGAGCGAAATGGCAAGACCCTGAAAAATAGGATCAAAAAGCATGACAACCGAACCGATAACCACGGCTCCGGAGGTGAGGATAATCGGCCGGGTTCTTACTGCCGCCGACTCAATAACCGCCTGCTTGAGATCAGCGCCCTCCGCCCGGCGGATCTGAATGAAATCAATAAGCAATACCGAGTTTCGAACCATGATACCGGCAAGGGCAATCATGCCGATCATACTCGTAGCCGTGAAGAAAGCTCCATGCAGCCAGTGGCCCGGAATAATACCCACAAGACTCAGCGGAATGGCAATCATCATAATCAGCGGCGTTTTGAATGACTGGAACCAGCCGATAATCAAAAGATAGATAATGACAAGAACGACCGCAAATGCTGTTCCGAGATCCCTGAATACCTCAAAGGTAATCTGCCACTCTCCGTCCCACTTCATCGAGAGCTTATCATCCGACGGAGCCGCACCAGTATAGAGCGGACTTATGGAGTAACCTCCGGGAAGATTGAGCTTCTCGATCTTTTTATCCATATCAAGCATGGCATAGACCGGGCTTTCGGTAGCACCGGCAACATCAGCCGTCACATAGACCACACGGCGCAGATCCTTGCGATAGATACTCTTCCCCTGAATATTCTCCTCAACCTTTACCAGCTCGGAAAGAGGAATCATCTGGCCGGCACGAAGACGCGTTGTCAGGGTTCCCATACCCTGGGACTGCACAAATATACCGGAGAGATCCTGCAGGGAGGTCCTTCCGGACTGCGGCAGACGCACCTGGATAGTAACCGGATCAAGCTGTTTATCGGTATGCATAACTCCTACGTCCATACCCGCCAGCGACATACGCAGCGTCTGGGCTATCTGTTCGGCACTGACACCACGGAAAGCGGCACGCTCCTTGTTTACCACCAGATTATAGACCTTCTGATCCTCTTCAACGAGGAAGTCCACGTCAACAACCCCCGGAGTCTCTTCAAAAACCCTCTTCACCTGTTTGGCAAGAGCTATCTGCTGCTCCTGTGACGGGCCGTAAATTTCAGCTACAAGAGTCGAGAGCACCGGAGGGCCTGGAGGAATCTCGACAATCTTTGCGTTGCCGTTATAACGAAGGGCAATCTTCTGAACGTCAGCACGGACCCGCTTGGCTATATCGTGACTCTGGGCCTTGCGCTCACCCTTATGGACAAGATTGACCTGAATATCAGCCATATTGGCCTTCTGGCGTAGATAGTAGTGACGAACCAGTCCGTTGAAGTTGATCGGCGCATTGGTACCGACGTAGTACTGGTAGCTCGCTACCTCCGGAACCGTTTTCAGATATGAGGCAACCTCTTTGGCAACTCTTGCCGTCTGCTCAAGCGAGGTACCGTCAGGCATATCGATAATGACCTGGAACTCGTTCTTGTTATCAAACGGCAGCATCTTCATCTGTACCGCTTTCAGCGGAACCAGAGCAATGGCACCAACCAGCATCAAGCCAACCACACCGAAAGCGAGCCATCTCTTGAAACTGCTCTCGATAAAGGGTGAGAGGATGTTGTTGAAAAGCCTGTAGTAACCGGTTTTGGTAATATCATACTCTTCATGATGACCCTCTTCGATTTTCAGAAGACGGAAGGAGAGCCAGGGCGTTGCAATCAGCGCAACAAGCAGCGAGAAAATCATGGCCAGCGAGGCACCGATCGGCATAGGGCTCATGTAGGGACCCATAAGACCTGAAACAAAGACCATCGGAAGAACTGCCGCAATAACCGTAAAGGTTGCAAGAATGGTCGGGTTGCCAACCTCATTGATTGCTGTAATGGCCGCCTGAAGCTTCGGCTGCCGCTTCATGGCAAAGTGGCGGTGAATGTTCTCGGCAATGATGATCGAGTCATCTACCACAATACCGGTAACAAAGATCAGAGCAAAAAGAGTGACCCTGTTGAGAGAATAATCAAGCAGGTAGTAGATCAGAAGCGTAAGGGCAAAGGTGATAGGCACTGATGCCAAAACAACAAGCGCTCCGCGCCATCCAAGGAAAAATCCGACCACAATCGTTACCGCTACGACAGCCATAAGCAAGTGCTCAAGAAGGGTAAAGACCTTCTCTGAAGCCGTTGCTCCATAGTTTCGCGTTTCACTTACCGTTATGGAGGAAGGAATAGTTGTTTTCCTGAGCCCGTCAACCCTTGACATAACCTTGTCGGCCAGTACCGAAGCATCTCCGCCTTTACGCTTGGCAACCGTCAGCGTCACCGCCGGGTACTCTCCTGAAAGAGAGCCCTTTGGAGCTGCTGCTGCCCATCCGAAAAAGTTGTAATTATTAACCTCTTCAGGACCGTCAACAATTGTTGCAACATCACGCAGATAGACTGGTGCTGATCCATAGATACCAACAACGATATTGGAGACCTCTTCGGCACTTTCAATGAATTTTCCCGAGCGGACAACGAGCTCCTGGTTCATCTGCTTGAAATCACCTGAAGTCATCTGGGTGTTGCCCTGCTGAATCTGACGGGCAATCTGCATCGGGCTGACATTGAACTGCTGAAGTTTCGCCTTGTTGAGTTCAATCTTGATCTGGCGCTTCAATCCACCTTTTATTTCCACGTCACCAATGTTGCTGATTTTTTTCAGCTCATCAGCAACCTGTACTGCACTTTGCCGAAGCTCATAGGGGCTCTTTGTCTTGCTCCAGAAGGTGAGATTAAGCACAGGAACATCATCGATAGAGACCTTTTTCATCAGCGGGAACTGGACACCGGGAGGCATCTTGTCCATATTCTTCATCAGGGTAGACCAGAGCTTGACCATACTGCGCTCTGCATCCTCTCCCACTTTATACCGAACCGTCACAAGGGCAAAGTCTGGCATTGAAGTGGAGTAGACATAATCAACGCCCGGAATTTCGGTAAGGGTTCTCTCAATCGGCTTGGCAACACGGGCCTCAACCTCTGCAGGCGCGGCTCCAGGGTAGGGAATATAGAGATCAACCATCGGCACCACAATCTGAGGCTCCTCTTCGCGCGGCGTCATAAAGGTCGCCATAATACCAACGAGAAGCGAGGCCACCATAAGCAGCGGCGTTATCTTTGAATTGATAAACTGTTTTGCAAGTTTACCGGCAATACCTTCATTCATTTGCTCTGAACCTCCTCAGTCACATTCGGACTCTTAATTACAGTTACGCCTTCAAGAAGCCCGGGGTTATACTCTCCCACCACAAGCTCTCCTTTATCTACACCCCCAAGAACAACAACATCCCCATTCAAGCTGCGCCCTGTTCTGATCCAGCGCTGTGATATGCGTTGATCTTTGCCGACAACAAGAACACCGGTCATCTCTCCGTTACGAAACAGTGCCGTTTCAGGGATCAGCAGCAGCTCACCCTGAGCAGAATTCCCGCCGGTACGAACAGGAACAATACTGTTGACTGCCACCGCTGCCGGTTGACGCTCTTTTATAACCGGCGTCTCTGCATGATCTCCACACCCTGAAACAGCCAGAGCAAGAAGCAGAGGAAGCAGATACACGCGTATTCTTCTCTTGACACTCATAGTTATGATTGCAGTTTAGTTTCCCCTGTAGTAAGCCAGTTCGCTTTTGGCCATGCAGTAATCGAATTTTGCCTGGTTCAGCCTCATTTTCGCATAGGTATGAGCCTGTTCACGCATCAAGAGTTCAAAAGTCATGGCCATACCGGTCTTGAACTGTGAACTGATGTAATCAAGAGAGACCTTTGACTCTTCGAGCGACTTCTCGGCAACAGCGATTCTGGCTCTCGAGGTTTTCAGTGAACGCATGGACTTTTCAAGCTCAGCGATACTGCCGCTCTTTGCCGCCTCGTAGTTGTACATCGCCTCACGAGCCTGCGCTTTGGCCTCCTGAATCCGACCGGCGGTAGCCATTCCATCATAAATAGTCCACTGCATATTCATACCGAGCGCCCAACTGGAACCCCCACTGAAAATATTATTGCTGTGCAGGTTTGTCTGCAGGAATGCATTCAATCGGGGGCGCTTCGATGCCCGAATCATCTCTTCCTGCATGAGAGCTATCTGCTGATAGGTTTCATAAGCTTTAAGGTCGGCGCGGTTCTCCGAAACCGCTTTAGCTCTGCCCGCAGGAAGTACCCTCTCAATAACAAGATCACCGGTAGGCAGAATGGTCACTCCGGGATCAAGGCGCAGCATCACTTTCAGCGCATCCGTTGCATTTTTTATCTCATCATGCATCATCATCTTCTGCTCAAGCAGCTCGGAGAGCCTTACATCGGTAGAGAGCTTGTCTGATTTGGGCAGCAAACCGGCACTGAAACCTTTGGCGGCCTCATTGCTGTGCGCCTGCATGGTACGTATGGACTGATCAACTGCATCAATATTCTTTCGCGCAAGAATAAGGCCATAATAGACTCTGGTAACCTGAAGTCCGATAGACTCCTCGGTTCGGGCGGTCATATACTCCTGAGCTGTTTTTGCTGTAAAAGCCATCCTCCTGCCTATTGCTGCATCAGCATTGTAAACCGGCTGCATGACCTGTATGGAGGTATTGAAGTCATTAATGATATCGGCATTATTAAGCTTTTCCGGCATGAAATCGGATTGCTGTACACTATTCTGCTGAAGCTTCAGAACAAGCGCAGCTCCGGGATCATTGGTTACAACGAATGTCTCCGACAAGGTTACTTTCGGCAGGTAGGCCTGACGGCTTTGAACAATCCTTGCCTCAGCCTGGTCAACCTTGCTGCGGGCAGCTTTAATGGTGTAGTTATTTTCATGAGCCATCGAAATGGCCTCGGAAAGAGAGAGTTTCATTGTCTTATCTGCGGCTGTTGCCTGTTGAGGAGAGCCAAGAGCACCGGCAACACAACAAGCGATCAACGCCTTGTATACCTTCATGATGATTACTGTTTTGAAATAAGTTTTAAAATCTTTTCAACACTCTCCGTATCACCTTCACTCATACAGCCCTTGAGATTACGGTGAAGTACCAGTGAAAAGGTATTGTCAAGAGCCGCCTTGGCGGCTTGGAACTGCGTGATGATTTGACTGCACTCCTCTTCTCGCTCAATCATTCTTGTCAACCCCTCAATCTGACCAGCGACCCTTTTTAGTCTCATAATCACATCTTTCATAGAATCCCCTGCTGCAACCATAATAGTATCTGTTTAATGTTCAGAATACCTATACCCCGTATAGGTATAATAAATACAAAAAAAAGAGAAATGTCAAGATTTTTTTGACCTGCAAACAAAATGAGAGGCTCCAGTCAACTATAAGACCGGGAGGGCAGGGAGTTATTTCCCCGCCCCTGCCACAACCGACTCGGTAGAAGCGCAACAGATATCCGACTGCACCTGACAGAGCATGCTTTCGGTAGCCTGCTGCATGATCTGCGACATGATCGCATCACTCATGAACTTGAGTATGCCTTCGGGCATAAGGTTCAGGGGAAAAGAGATCTCAAAATCAAGCGCTATATCGGTATCAAAAAAAACTGATGTCCGGTTATCCTTATGATGGAGCAGGCAAATCTCGGAACTTGCCTTACCGACAAAGGTGTGAGGGTCAACAGCATCAAATTCCGGGTGATCGACAACCGCCTCCCAGCGGATTCGTTTGCCTTTTCCGTCATAATGCATGCCTGGTTTCAACCTTGAAACAAACTTCTGACCGTTGCTGTCGTCAAGCGTGAAGGCCTCTTCATGCTGACGAACAAAAAACACCGCTGTAATCGGATTGTTCCGGGGATCATTGACCTGAAAAACCCACTGAAAAATATCGAGATCCACATGATATTTTACATTTCTGCAATACGGATTACACTTGAGCAGTTTTTCGTGATCTGAAAAATATATGGTTGATTCATGCAAACACGAATCAAGAACGATATGCACATTACTTTTACCTACTACTTCCATGATAAAACAAAATAATTGAGAGTCTCATACGGCACTACTTTTCGAATTTTTAACGCCCTTAACCCATAGAGAGTTCCTCTCCTCTTCTGAAAAAGCAGCTCTTTCTGCAAACACCTGTGTTCCTTTGATGAGCCTGCCTGAAGGGATAGCTGATGCATCCTGAAAAACAGGTTTAACGGTCAATCCTCAAGCAGGATTAACCGAACATGCTCCTTATCAACACTCCGTTCAGGCAGAAAATCTCATGATTTTTGATTGAAGCTCTCTGCGAGCTTTGTTACAGAGCCTGAAAGCGTTGTAACAATCAGCTCAACCACTTTCAACTGCGAGCGGTTAATATCAACCAGTGCCTGACAGAGGAGCGTGAAGGATGCTACCGTATCAATACCCCCCTCTGAGGCAGGCTCATTGAATGGCGAAGGCGTCGGAACTGCTGCCGGTTTCGGCTTTTCGGCACTTACCGGAGAGACTGATATTTCAGGCCGGATTGCAGGAGCCGGAGCAGAAACCACTGGCGGAGTGGCGGCCTGTGTGCTTTTTTTGAAAAAGGAAAAAAAACCGCCTTTTTTTTCTTGTGACATAGGAGTAATCCCGTTTAAGCTTATTGAAAAAATGTCATGCGTATTGACTTTGCTCTGATTATTCCATCTTTCAGCCACTCTATCAATCCTGAAGAAGGCTTCGGTTAAAAGAAAACCAAAACCCGAAAAAAATATCGACTGAAGGTTACGTAAATATTCCGATAAATTCCTTAATGTTGCAGAAAGGCCTGGTGCGAAGAAAGAGATTATAAAAAAATCTCTTCTTGTAATAACCATTAACCGCCAAAGCAATCACTACAACAAAAACAAACGAATCAATCAACCATGGAAGACGCAGTCAGGTACACCACATTGTTTGCCCCGGTAATTTTCTTTGTCTCGGGGGTATTTATTGTCATGGCTCTCAACAAGTTTATCGGAAAGCCTGCCGCGAATAAAAAAACAAACTGATCCGGCCTCCGCAAACAAGAGCTGAATCACCTCTCCATATCACCCTTGGCGGCCATCAGGACGTCAACGGTAATCTCCCGGTACCCCATCTCCGCTGCATACTCTTCGGCAAGAGTATGGAACTTTCCCTGCATGAATGAGGGGATTGATTGAAGCAGATCCTGCGCATCATCGGTCCATTCAACAGCGTGCGATGGAAATCTTTCTTTGAGCGTTTTCTCATACTCAAAAAGCAGGTTATCAACAAACTCTTCGATGAGATCACTCCCTGAGTCCGCTCCCGGTGCAATTATTTTTTCAGCAAGAATCCGGTTCCGTATCAGATGGATTTTCAACTGCGGCAGATAGAGCACGGCCGCCATGGCTTCAGGGCTGCTGCATGTCAGAAAAAGAGCCACTTTTTTTCTCTTCAGGTTTTTTTTCAGATTCCCCTGTATCAGTGACGCAAGAAGCTGGGAAGAGACAAGAAAATAGTAGACCGGTGCGCCCAGAATAACAATATCGAACTCCCTGACGAAACTGTAATCAGCCATAGCCTTGCATTTCGCTTTCTCAACATAGACACCGGAAGCGGCAAGCTGCTGGCCCATTGAATCGATAATGGCCTCTGTAAAACCACCAGAACTTTTACTGTCGTATAGAATTACGGCTTTCATGGATATGAAGCTACCTTTTAGGGAATTAAATTATGATGAAGCAAAGGCACCTCTATTAATCTATTCCGCGATTCGATTGCTTCGTTGGACGGTGCTCGAAATCCTCAAGTACTCCGTGTACATTCCGGTTTCTGCGCTCCGTCCGCCTCGCACTCAAAACGCTCACGACAATTAATAGAGGTGCCCATAAACAGATTGCATACAAATTACTTAAAACCGGAATATTATTCGCGCTATGTGGATAAAAAAAGCATACGCAAACAGCTCTTTCAGCGCAGCTCACTCACTTTTTTCTATTTGCTCTACAGTTTAAAATGTTTTAACTTGGTTAAAATCCGTAACAAATAACGGAATCAGTTTTTAAACCATACCCTTTTCATTAAACCTAAACAAAAAAAGCTATGTCAAACGGAACAAACGATGTATCTGGCGCAATCAACAACCTTCTTGAAACTGTTGGCAAACTTGGTCAGCAGCAGATTGAACTCCTGAACAGCGGAATCAAAACCGCAACCCAGTTGATCGAGCCTCTTGGAAAGACCGCTACTGATCTTGTTGGAAACCTGTTGAACGCAGTGAACCAGGTTCTTCAGAACATCTCAGCAGCTATTGCTCCTAAAAAGTAAGCTTCTGAATCGCTTTAAAAAGCACCTTATGCCCGGCATAGGGTGCTTTTTTTTTGCTTTCCCTCAAAGGATTTTTGAAGAGTATAACGACACCCTGAGACTGTTGCCGCATGACCATCAAGGATACTATCGCATCCCTTTTTGATTCCGGATCCCGCAAGCACCTCCTGATCACAAAAATACAGGGCGATGCATCAAGTCGTCAGTATTTCAGGGTTACAGGCCCGGACTCTTCGTTAATTGCCTGTTTCGACCCGGCATTTGAACACTCATCAAAAGAGAGCTATCCCTTTCTCCAGATGCACTCCCTGTTAACAAAAAACGCTATTCCGGTACCTCAAGTCACTGCTGTTAATGCCGAAAAAGGGGTACTTCTTCTGGAAGACTGCGGCGACCTGCTGCTGCAGAATCTCTTCGGATCTCCTGAGGAACAAACGATTCCTGACTTTTACCGGGAGATCATCGCTCTCTTGATTCAGTTCCAGTCGGTCACCGGCGAAGAAAAAAGCGCGCCCTTCAACATCAGTTTTGACCACGAAAAACTGATGTTTGAATTTGATTTTTTTATCACGCACGCTCTGCTTGACTATTTTTCACCTCTATTTGACCGGCAGTTGATTGGACGGTTGCGAAATGAATTTGAAGCTATTGCAGAGACGCTTGTAAAACCCCGGCACTTTGTCCTGAACCATCGTGATTTTCACAGCAGAAACATTCTTATCCACAAGAATAAACCGGTGATTATTGACTTTCAGGATGCGCGGATGGGACTTCCGCAATATGATGCCGTCTCACTGCTCAGAGACTCCTATGTCAAACTCGAACCCGATCTTGCCGAAGAGCTTAAAACCACTCACTACAATGGCCTCCGCCTTGGCGGGCTCACCTCAATGAGTTTTGATGAATACCTTTTTTATTTTGATATCATGGCGTTTCAGCGCAATATCAAGGCGATAGGCACCTTCTGCTACCAGACCAGGGTAAAGAAAAACAGCACATTTGAACACTCCATTGCTCCGACGCTACGTTACCTCCCGGATTATATTAACGCAAGAGCTGAACTGAAAAAAGCGGGAGATCTTCTGCAGACACTTATTGAAGGGTGCGCTCAATGAAAGCATTTGTCCTTGCCGCAGGTTTCGGCACGCGGCTGAGGCCGCTGACCGATCATATCCCGAAACCACTGATTCCGGTACTCAACATTCCTTGCCTCTTCTATACCTTTTATCTCCTCAAGCAGGCCGGCATCAGGGAGATTATCTGCAACACCCACCATCATGCCGATGCGATCAGGCGCTTTATCGAATCGAGCTGCCTCGCTGATCTGGATATATCGTTTTCAGTAGAACCGGTCATTCTCGGAACCGGAGGAGGTTTGAAAAAATGTGAAAAACTGCTCGGAGACAGCGAGTTTATTCTCGTCAACAGTGATATTATTACTGATATTGATTTTACGGCTCTCATAGCGCATCACCATCAATCAAAAAGAGCCGGAACCCTGACACTGTTTGAAACACCCGAAGCAGATACCATAGGATATATCGGCATTGAAGAGGGATTGGTCAAAGATTTCCGAAACCTGCGCCGAAGCGGCCTGGTTTCCTCTTTTATCTATACAGGCACAGCCGTGCTGACTCCGGAGATATTCCGATACCTGCATAACGGCTTTTCGGGAATTGTCGATACCGGATTTACCGGACTTGTTGATAATGGAGGGCTGAGCTATTACGAACACTCCAGAGTATGGATGGATATTGGTACCATGCCGAACTACTGGAAGGCAAATCTTGACAGAGAGTCGATCATTGCCGGAATGGCAGGACCCATGCAACGCTCGATCGGCATGCAGCCGCACAAGATATCCAAAGAGGCTGATATCAGCCCGGATGCACTCATTTCAGGCTCCATCATAGGCAGGGAGTGCCGGATCGGGCCGGGGTGTATCATAACAGATTCGGTTCTTCTGCCCCAAACAGAGATCAAGGCAGGAACGACCATTCGCAATTCGGTGGCAGATCCCTATAGTGTCACGGTAATGGAAGATCCCAATAAATAAAGGAGAAGATCGTGGTAGCAACTGGGCTTGACATGCTGCTCCGGGATACCGGACGGTTTCGGAACAGAAAAATCGGTCTGATTGCCAATCAGACCTCAGTAACTCCTGAACTGCAATACTCCTGGGCGATTCTGAAAGAGAAAGGGCTCCATATCCAGAGGATTTTTTCACCTGAACATGGACTCTTTGCTACTGAGCAGGACCAGATAGCAGTTGGCTGCCAGCCGGATCTTGGCTGTGAACTGATCAGCCTTTACGGTGACTCGGCCGACACACTCCTTCCTGATCGCACACGCCTTGATGATCTCGACCTGATACTCTTCGATATTCAGGATGTTGGTTCGCGCTATTACACCTATGTCAATACGCTGGCGCTGTTCATGGAGGTTCTTTCCGGAAAAGAGACCGAGATCATGGTACTTGACCGACCAAATCCCCTCGGGGGCTCCATTGTAGAAGGCCCGATGCTCAACATGGAATTCAAATCATTTGTGGGCATTTTCCCCATACCGGTCCGCCACGGCTTGACTGCCGGAGAGCTTGCCCTCCTCTATCGTGATTTCAAAAAACTTGATTTGAACCTCACGGTCATGAAAATGGAGGGGTGGAACCGCTCCATGCTCTTTGCGGAAACCGATCTGCCATGGATCCCCCCATCCCCGAACATGCCGACATTTGCCACTGCGGAGGTCTACCCCGGCATGTGCCTCTTTGAGGGGCTGAACATTTCAGAAGGAAGAGGGAGCACGACCCCTTTTCAGCTTTCCGGCGCTCCTTTCATCAACCCGGAAGAGCTTGCCCGGCAGTGCAGAAAATACGGACTCGAAGGAGTTCTTTTCCGTCCGACATGGTTCAAGCCGACATTTCATAAATTCTCGGGAGAGGTGATCGGCGGAATCTGGCTGCAGGTAACCGATTCTTCCCGCTTCCGTTCATTCGCTACCGGAGTAGCCATGACCGCTGCGATTCAGGAGATCTATGGTGATCGACTCCGGTTTTTAAGCGGTGTCTACGAGTTCAACGACACGATACCTGCGTTTGATCTTCTGGCGGGAAACAGCACTATCCGCTCATCAATAGAGAGCAGAGACAACACCGCCACGCTGCTCGCATCATGGCAGCAGGAGGAGATACACTTTCAGCACCTCAAGCAGCAGTTCCATCTCTATGATTAATGTTCCGAACTGAAGCTGACCGTTAACACTATTGTTTGTCAAGCAGCCAATCAGAGGCCACTTTTACTAACCTTCGGGAATATCCAGACCATGCAGCCAATCGATCTTGCTATCATTATCCTCTTTCTGGCAGGCAATACCATTTTCGGACTCTGGCATGGGAAAAGCAATAAAAGCAGTAAAGACTACTTCCTCGGCAGCCATAAACTGCCCTGGGTAGTCGCCATGCTCTCCATTGTGGCATCTGAAACCTCGGTTCTGACCTTTGTCAGCGTTCCCGGCCTTGCCTACCGGGGAGACTGGACCTTCCTACAGCTCGCCATGGGTTATATTGTCGGCAGAGTTCTTGTAAGCGCAATCCTTCTTCCCATGTACTTCAAGCATGGGGTCAGCTCTATTTATGAGATCATCGGTATTCGCTACGGCATCGGCATGCAAAAAGTAGCCGCCATTGTCTTCCTCGTTACCAGAACTCTTGGAGATGCCATCAGGTTTCTGGCAGCCGGTGTTGTTGTGCAGGTTGTAACCGGCTGGTCTCTGCCCCTTGCGGTCATGATCATCGGGATTGTCACGCTGGTCTATACCCTTTCAGGTGGCATCAAGGCTGTCGTCTGGCTTGAAAGCTTCCAGTTCAGCCTCTATCTCCTCGGCGGTATTCTCTCCATAATTTTCCTTCTGCATAGCATTGACCAGGGGCTCCCGTCAATAGTAACCTCACTCTTTGAAGCCGGAAAGCTGAAGATCATCAATACCGATACCGATATTTTAACCAATCCACTCACCTTTATCAGCGCCTTTATCGGAGGCATTCTCCTCTCACTTTCATCTCATGGCGTTGATTACATGATGGTTCAGCGTGTACTCGGCTGCAAGGATCTGCGATCGGCAAGAAAAGCGATGATCGGCAGTGGATTTTTTGTTTTTTTCCAGTTTTCTGTATTTCTCTTTGCCGGTTCACTGATCTCGGTTTTCATGCACGGCGCACCAATGGAAAAAGACCGTGAATTTGCCTTTTTTATTGTTCACCATCTGCCGGCAGGACTGAAAGGATTGCTGATCGCCGGAGTCCTCTCTGCCGCAATGTCAACCCACAGCTCGGCAATAAACTCTCTGGCATCCTCAACGGTTAACGACATCCTCGGAGGAAAAGGTTCGCTTGGTTTTTCAAGAGTGATCTCTCTCTGCTGGGCAGTTCTGCTGATCATTATTGCGCTTATGTTTGATGCCGGCGACAACGCCATTGTCATGGTGGGACTTGAAATAGCCTCATTTACCTACGGCGGCCTGCTGGGTCTCTTTCTCCTATCGAAAACCAAACGCAACTTTCATCCGGCAAGTCTTGGTGCCGGATTGATTGCAAGCATGGGTATTGTCTTTCTACTGAAATTTCTGGGGCTTGCCTGGACATGGTATATCTCTGTCTCGGTTCTGGTCAATCTGCTTGTAACCGTTGGAGTAGACCTTACCTTTTTCAGAAAAAAAGATCAAGTATATCAGTAACAACTATTATCAAAGAAACAACTATCTTTGACCGGATAGCACAACACTCGATCACTCTGGTCCATTCCGGAAAGAGAAGGATAATGGTTCAGTTACGGAACGTTCATGAAGATTGCAGCACAAAAAAAACAGCAAAAAACAGAGCCCCTCTGCGACAGGAGATCAGTAAAAAGCCTTACTGATCATGCATAAGGATAAGATGGAGTTGTTCCTGAAACAGGAAGAGCTTCACAAGGAGAATGAGTCACTCAGAAAGAAACTGACTGCGCTTGAAAAGAGAGCTTCATCTCTTGAGTCATCAGTCAAAAGCCTCAACAGGGTTCTGGATGCAACTCGTGCCGGAACCTGGGACTGGGAGATCAAAACCGGAAAACTGACCGTAAACGAAGAGTGGGCCGCAATTATCGGCTTTACTCTTGACGAGCTGGAACCAATAACAATCAACACCTGGGTGGATCGATGCCATCCGGATGACCTTGCGCTCTCAAACCAGCTCCTCGAAAAACATTTCAGCGGCAAAACAGACTCTTACGAAATGAAAGCCCGGATGCGTCACAAGCTCGGGCGCTGGGTGTGGGTACTTGACCGGGGAAGGGTATTCGAGCGTGACTCGAAAGGCAATCCGCTGCGAATGATCGGTTCCCATCAGAATATCACTGAAAAAAAAGAGTCCGAGCTGGCTCTTGAAAAAAATCGGGATTTTGAGAAGCTTGTATCCGCACTCTCAAATCAGTTCATCTCATTGCACTATGAGAAGATTGATGAACTGATCAACAGTACACTCCGCCTCATCGGTGAATTTGTTCATGCTGATCGCAGCTACATCTTTCAGTTCCGGAACGACCTGGCGCTGATGGACAACTCCTACGAGTGGTGCGCTGAAGGTATTGTATCACAGATCGATGAGTTGCAGGAGATCCCGACCGACATTGCTCCCTGGTGGATGGATCATATCAATCACAACAGAATCATCCATATTCCCCGTGTTGCCGATCTCCCTGAAGAGGCCTCGGCAGAAAAAGAGATACTGGAATCACAGGATATCAAATCGCTTATAGTCATTCCCCTCATTGCAGGATCAAACCCGTTCGGCTATATCGGTTTTGATGCTGTGTCACAGGAGCGGCATTGGCTCCCCGAAATCATTTCCGTGCTGAAACTTGCGGGAGGCATCATCTCCAGTGCCCTGCAGAGGAAGCGGATTGAGCAATTCATCCAGACAGAGCTTGAATTTGCCATAAAACTGAACCAAAGCTTATCCTTCCAGGAAACTCTGAAAATTTGCCTCCAGGCATCAATTTCAGCTTCAGATATGGATTGCGGAGGCATATACCTCGTCGATCAGCAGGAGCAGACCTTGTCTATCGCCGATCACCATGGGTTGTCACAATCATTTGTTGAGCAGGCATCATCCTACCCCCTTGATGCCGAAAATGTAAAACTGATACTAAAAGGAGAACCTATCTATCAGCAGTTCTGCGACCTCAGCTATAAAAAACTTGAGGCAATATCGAAAGAGAAACTGCAAGCTATTGCTATTGTCCCGATCTCTTTCAAAGGAGAGGTCATTGCATGCCTCAATATTGCCTCCCACTCACAGTGTCAGATCCCGGAATTTTCCCGGATAGCCCTTGAAACCCTTGCCTCACATATCGGATCAGCCATCATGCAGGCCCGTCATGAAAAAGAGATTGAGGCTGCAAAAACAAACCTTGAAACGCTCTTTGACACGGTTGAAGATTTTCTCTTCATTGTCAATATGGAGGGGAATGTCATCCACTCCAATGACTATGTGCGAAAACGACTTGGTTACTCCACTGAAGAACTTCACCACCTTCATGTGCTTTGTTTTCATCCTGAAGATCAACAACTTGAGGCAAAAGCGAACATTGAAGGAATGCTTGCCGGAACAGAGATTTCATGCCTTGTTCCGTTAATAACAAAGTCTGGTACTCGCATTCCTGTAGAAACCAAAGTCACACCGGGGATCTGGAACAATCAGCCGGTACTCTTCGGCCTCAGCCGTGATGTTTCTGAAAGGATGCGCTCTCAGCAGGCATTGAAAGAGAGTGAAAAACGGTTCCGGGAGCTGACCGAACTCCTTCCGCTGCCACTGTTTGAAACCGATACAGAGGGACGCCTTACCTATTCAAACCAGAAAGGATTTGAAATTTTCGGATACAGCGAAAAAGATCTCAATCTCGGAATTTCCCTCTTTCAATTCTGCCCACAGGAAGATCAGGATAAATGGCTGGCGGATTTCGAAACAATAAGAGCCGGAAACAGCCTCTCAATAAGTAATGAATACACGGTCGTCAAAAAGGATGGAACTACCTTCCCCATACTGCTCTATGGCTCATCGATCATTCAGAACGGAAGCATAACCGGAACCAGGGGAATCATTGTCGACCTCACTGAGCTGAAAGCCGCTGAAGAGGCCGTCAGAACCAGTTTTCTCCAGAAACGTATTGTCAATGAGTTCCAGAGCCTGATCGACAATATTCCGGGAACCGTCTATCGTACCAATGATCAGGGCAAAACAACCATGCTCTCGATGACCGGTGATTTTGAAGAGAATCATACCAGTGCCGAGCTTGAACAGGATCTTTTTGAAACCAGAGCCCTGATCCATCCGGATGACCAAAAATTGGTCTCGGCTTCTGATTCCGTACTAAGATCCGAAAAAACATCGCAGGCATTGATCTACCGTATTGTCAAGAAAAACGGCGATCTGAGATGGATAGAGGACCGGAAAACCTCCGTTTTTTCATCGGACGGTCATTTCAGGGGAATTGACGGTATTCTCTTTGACATTACCGACCGCATCGCTGCGCAGGAGGAGAAGCTCAATCTTGAGTCACGACTCCGCAAAACACAACGGCTTGAAACAATCGGAACTCTTGCGGGTGGTATTGCTCATGACTTCAACAATATTCTCACACCAATTCTCGGGTATGCGGAAATGGGAGAACTCAGCAGTTCAAAAAATGATCCAATGCGCGATTATTTCTCTGAAATCACCAAAGCTGCTGAAAGAGCGAAAAATCTCGTTGCGCAAATCCTGACGTTCAGCCGGGCCAGTGAATCCACTCCGGATATTGTCTCTGTGCAGGGTGTTGTCACTGAAGCACTCAAACTGCTCCGCCCCTCTATTCCCTCGACAATTACTATTGAGCAGAACATCGACCCGGCCTGCCGGAATGTTTTTGCCGATTCATCGCAAATTCACCAGATCATTGTCAATCTCTGCACCAATGCATTTCATGCAATGGAACAAAGTGGAGGTGCGTTGACCATTGAGCTCAGAGAGGTTACGCCTGATGCCCACATGAACAAAATGCTCCCGAATCTTCAGGCTGAAGCCTATATGCAGTTGCGCATATCCGACACTGGCACGGGAATGGACGAGGCAACAATGGAGCGCATCTTTGAACCATTCTTTACCACCAAATCAGTCGGCAAGGGAACCGGACTTGGGCTCTCTGTTGTCCACGGTATTATCAAAAGCTTCCGTGGAGAGATCACCGTTGAAAGCCGGCTGGGCGCTGGCACAACATTTATGGTCTATCTGCCCGTAGTCAATGAAACAGTTAATAATGACACAACAAATAAACTTCCCATTACAGGAAAAGGAAGTATTCTCTTTGTTGACGATGAGCCGGCTACGTTAAGAATGATGACGCTTATGATGACAAAGCTCGGATTCCATATTGAGGCAATCAGCTCACCGCTTCAGGCTCTTGAACTGTTCCGCAAAAATGAGGCTCAGTTCAATCTGGTCATTACCGACCTGACCATGCCCGAAATGACAGGAATAGAGCTGGCAAAGCAGCTTCACGAAATTCGCAATGAGACTCCGGTGATCCTGATGACCGGATACGGCAAAGATATTGAGGCCTCAACTGCGCTCAACAGCTACGGAATCAACAGAATTCTGAAAAAACCGATCAATCTGGCGCAGATTGCATCAATCATAAATGAACTAATTTCAACACAATACCTTAACTAATCATCATGAAAATTCTTGTTATCGACGATGACTGGTACGTCAGAAAATTTATCCTTACCACGCTTGAAAGGGAAAATCATACTGTTTATGAAGCCGGAGACGGCCTTCAAGGGCTTGCGGCTCTTCAGAAACATCAGGATATTTCAGTAGTCATCACCGACCTCATCATGCCTGAAAAAGAGGGTCTTGAAACGATTATTGAAATCCGGGCCCTCTTCCCCTCAATAAAAATCATGGCAATTTCAGGAGGGGGAAAAGTCGGACCCGATAATTACCTGGTTCTGGCAGATACACTTGGAGCCAACTCCACACTGAAAAAGCCGTTTACCGGCAAGGAACTGCTTGATGCACTCAAGAATCTGTAACAATCCTACTGATTCCTGAGCGTCGGCATCATCACCAGGGTATTGATAAAAAATATGGCGGCAGTACCCGGTAAAAAAAGCTTGATCACCGGGTTTCGCCAAAAAGTACAAGTAGATCTCTTGATTCCTGAAAGGTTCTATTCCGGCAGATTTGAATAACAGGACTCCAGACTCTGCTGATTTTCTTCAATCTCGTTGATCACTTCAAAGGTTCTGTTTTTAGCCTTTTCCACCCACAATGAGATCACCAGAAGTTCAGCAACGTCTGAACGATTGATCCAGCCACTCCACAACTTGTCACCGGTATCCACATGAAGCCTGTGACGCAGTGGCTCACCATCTTTCAATCCACCAGGCCTTGCGATAGTATAGGAACGATCCGCTTGGGAGAAGACCTTTCTTACATGCTCTTCAGCATCCCATTTTTTCAAGAGAACACCGGCAAAGAGATTCAGAGGATGATACCATCGGGTAACAGCCATGGAGCTGACAAGAGCAAAATGCTTGACTCCGGCTTTTGCCGCCTCATCAACAAGCCTTATCACTCCATCACGATCTACCTCTCCGGGTGATGACTCTCCGGAGTATGCGCCTGAACCAAGTGCAGAAATAACAGCAGTGCATCCTTTTACGGCATTTGCAATATCAGTGGCACTCTGGATAAGCCCGCTGACACACTCAACATCTTTTCCAAAGAGACTCAAGGCTTTATCCCTGTCCCGGCAAAAGACCCTTACCCTGACACCATAATGCTGCAAACGCTTCACCACCCATTGTCCGGTTCTTCCTGTTGCTCCGGCAACAACTACGGTTCCACTGTAAAGAGTATTACTGGCCATGACAAACCAATTAAAGGGTTAGGTTCAACTTGTTACAGAATAATCTATTGATGAATAGAACCCTTTCGAGGTCAATTAAGTTTCTCGACTCTCTGGTAATTTCATTACTTTTTAAATGGGTAGTATGAGTAACGGCTCATAATGAGTGGTTACAAAAATCCTGCACGGCCAGACTCAACTAAAACAGCCATCAGTGAAACGCAAACGAATTCTGATCGTAATAATCTGCCTGGGTATAGCTTTATCGACCGCCAGCAGCGCTGCTGCATACGATCGGAAAATGCTGAGTATACTGAAAAGTGGTGTTTCCCAATGGAACAGCATGCGTCTTGCTGAACCGGCGGTAAAAATAGACCTCTACAAGGCTGAACTTGAAGATGCCAATTTGACTGAAGCAAATCTTGGCGATGCTCTTCTTGTACGAGCCGACCTCAGTGGTTCAAAGCTCAACAGGGCCAACATGAAGGGAGCTAACCTCATGATGGCGTATATCAAAAAAGCTGATATGAAAGGCACCGACCTCACTGGAGCCTCTCTGGTAAAGGCCAATATGAAGGGCTCTTTCATGAAAGGATCAATTTTCAGGGGAGCCAATCTTCAGGGTGCAAACCTGAGGTGGGTCATACTTGAAAGTTCGGATATGAGTGACGCAAATCTCGCAAATACTGTTCTGTTTGAGGCTAATCTTGAAAAAGCAGACCTCAGAGGTGCAAGCCTTAAAGATGCTGTCTTTCTTGAACAGGCCCGTCTGGAGAGTGCCATCCTGTCAAACAATACCATCCTCCCCTCGGGAGAACGGGCATCTTTACGCTGGAGTCTGTTACACAATGCCAAATTCATAACAGAACCCGAAAGAGCCGCATTAACCTACAGCATTCCGGTTTTTGAACCTTCAGAAAAAGTTGGCACCGAAGGCCCTGCTTCGCGCTCTGCTCAGATCATATCGCACTCTGAGCACCCTGCGCAACAGCCTCTTGTCATTGAAAGTGTTGAGTCATGGAATGCGATGCGCAAGAGCAAAAAGGATATCGAAATAAACATGAAAGAGGAGAAGCTTGACGACTCAATCCTTAAAGGAGTCAATCTGAATGGCGCGAAACTTTCCGGTTCCAGCTTCAAAAGTGCCACTCTTGATCATGCTGATCTTGCCGGTAGTGATCTCAGAGGTGCTAACTTCAAAAAAGCTGACATGAAAGAGGCGAATCTGCATGGAGCAATGCTGCAGGGTGCAAATTTTGACCGGGCTTTTCTCAAAGGGGCCGACCTGAGCAATACAAATCTTACTGGTGCTGTTCTGTCCGGCACCATACTCTCCGGAGCCAACCTGCGCTATGCGAATCTTGAAAATGCTTCGTTGTTTGATACCGACCTTGAGGGAGCAAATCTTGAAGGTGCGAATCTGAAAGGAGCAAACATTATGGATACAAATTTCAACAATGCATCACTATCTCCCGATACAACTCTTCCGTCGGGAAAACCCGCAACAGCCAAATGGGCAACCCTGAATCGGGCTAAATTTGTACCTGTCAGGCAATAATTTGGCTACTGTGTACGGCTTATTCTGAAATTTCCGCAAAAAAGGAACGAAACCATGGCCAACATCCTTGTTGCAAGTTACTACAGCAGATGGGACCTCCATAAGCATACAGGTAGAATAGCGATCTATGATTCAAGCAGCCAGTTGATTGAAAACCACTCGTTCACCGACCCGGCTGAATTCCAGGCCGTAGTGAGCATGCTGAGAAATGAAAAGCCGGTATGGTATGAAACAGAGGCCCATTATCTGCGAACAGGTAATGAACCGGCAGGAGAAAACGAATAGCATAAGCCCCCTTTGGGGTTATGCAAAGAGAAAAAGAGGGGCGTTACTGCGGTTCGGTGACAGTCGGAAAGCGTTTCCGATAGAGAAGATGCTGAAGAATTCTCGCTTTGCTGATATTCGGATCGCTGGCGTTCAGCTTGTGCTGTTTTCCTGTACGGGTAACAACGTCAAGAGTTCCGTCGGCGTGGACACTGACAACTTTCCAGAACTTGTCCACAACATAGTGATAAGCCTCACCGCGCTCAAGAGGATATATCGCCCTGGCACGAGGCCCTGGAGAAAATGAGCATTTGGGCTTATGGTAAACAATAGAATCCCCAACCTTGAAACGAACCATCTTGACCTCCTTACCGACTGAATGACAGAACTAAACTTTATATATAGAACATATAATCTATATAAATATAATCTGGAGAACAAACGCGAATCTCCCTATCACTATCAGAAGCCTGATAGTGCACTCTATATTTCAGAAGAAAAACCGGAATTGCGCTGTTTAAAACCACCCCGCTGCGTCCCGCAAAGAGAAACTCATGGCTATTAAAGGAAGAACCGTAAGGCGCTATCAATCATAGAGTACTAACTGCCTGATCGCCTTACAATCATTGCATATTCAGTCAATTCTGACATCGGAATTTTTTTCACGTACAGACAGATCTCGGCAGAAATAAACGAGCCGTCTCCCTTTTTGAATCGTGAAGTAAACGAGAGAATATCATCATCAGGTCTCTGCTGCTGCAATGCCTTACTTATCTCGACATAATCATCAGGATGAATCAATCGGGAGAGTTCAACTCCGGACAAAGAGTTTTTTTCATAGTCAAGAAACCTTTCAATTGACCCTGTCAGATCAACAATACGTTCATCATGATCGATAAGCGCATAGGCATCGATATCGGGCTGGTTTAACTCAACACTTCCGGCAATCTGGAGCCGAACCTTTCTGAAAAGGGTTTCAATATCCATTCGGTAGCGTGACAATGCAAGTTTGCTGCTGAGCGGCAACTGCGTATTGCCCGGAACATGACCGGTCTGCAGCCACTGTATATCAGCACCATCCTTCTCCAGTCGCGCAAGCATTTTCTTCCCCGGCATGCATTTTCCCAAAAGATAGGGGGTCATTTGAGCCGGATATTTGATCCCCGTCGCACGGCAGAAGGCGTTTACTGAACCGTGTTTTTTCAGAACGTACTCTCTGAGTCTTTGATTGAATCCAGTAGATGAACTCATAAATTCACAAAAAAAGAGACCTTGAATAAGAAATTGATGTACAGGAACATCTTTGAATAAGCTATGAGTATATAGAAATCAATGAAAAAAGAAAAAATAGATACCCAAAAAGAACAATGAAACCGTTATTGCAGTCAATAACCCCGTCGATTACAAGCCTTTTTGCTTAAACATACATCCTATACAGGCGAATATATACAATAAAGTAGCGCAAGAGGAGTGATGCCTGTAGCAGGCTCTTCTGTCAACGATCTTTTGCAGGAAAATTGAACAGTTGGCTTGTAAGCAAGGGAACGATGAAAACGGCAACAGTAACCCCTGAAGTGATCATATCTCCTTCATGACCTTCAAGAAAACGGACAAAAAGGGTTTCAGGGTAAAAATGTTCCACAGCAGAAAGGGAGAGCTTGAGGCCAAGCAGACCGATAACGACAAAAGCTGAAGTTTCAAGAAACGGATAGCGCTCCATTAGTCCAACAAAACCCTGTGCAACAAACCTCATTGCTAAAATACCAATAAACACACCTATCCAGATAAGGACAATATTATCGGTAAACGCAACCGCAGCAAATATATTGTCTATCGAAAACGCCAGATCCATCAACTCGATAAGAAGCACTGTAGACCAGAATATCCCCAGCGTACCAGAGCTCCATTGATAAAGCCAGTTGCTCTTTTTGTCAAAATAATCATCGTTTTTTTCCGGCGTTGATCGACCCTTCAACCAATCCCAGAACAGATAAAGAAGGTAAAGGCCGCCCAATGGCTTCAGCCACCATATCTGAACAAGAAATGCTGCGAAAAACAGGCAGATGCCTCTGAAGACGTAAGCGCCAAGAATGCCGTATCGCAATGCCGTTGCCCGCTGTTTTTCCGGCAGGTCCATGACCATGGTAGCAAGTACCGCAGCATTATCAACAGAGAGAAGGCTTTCAATGACAATCAGATTACCAATAACAAGAAACGAGGATAATGGATTGTCAATAATATTCTGTACAAATTCCATCATCACTCACCACCTGTGAGATAAAAAAATTTGCCCGATCATATCTGTACAAGTAGACCGATCTCAATAACCTGACCAGACGGCAGGTCATAGTAGGCTGTAGCACTGAGTGCATTTCGGGCCATAAGAGCAAAAAGCTTCTTCCGCCATAAAATCATCTTTGTCTTCAAGCCAGCAACAATTTTCTCTCGACTGAGGAAAAAGCTTATCGCTTCCGGTCTGAAATGCAGCCCCTGATGGTTTGCCAGAGCTATCACCTGACGAATGTTAGGATACTCAAGAAAACCAAAGCGGGCGACAACCTTGAAAAATCCATCCCCGAGTTTGGTCACCTCAACCTTCCGGCTGTTCGGAACCCTCGGTACCCGTTCGGTACTGAAATGAAAAAGCGCCACCTCTGAATGCAGTACCTTGTTATGACGAAGATTATGAAGCATGGCAATCGGAACAACATCAGGATTTGCCGTCAGATAGACCGCCTGTCCGGTTACCCTCTGAGGCTGCTGCAATGAAAGGCTCTGAATGAACTCTTCAACGGTGAGTGTACGATCCTGTAGTTGCTGCAAAAGAAGCGTTCGTCCCTGTTTCCATGTCAGCATAATGGAAAAAATAACAAATCCGATCACAAGCGGAAACCATGCACCATGGAACAGCTTGGTCATACTTGCACCGAAAAAGGAGAGGTCGATAACGGCAAAAAAGGTGACCATAATAGTAAGAGCCACATTGTTCCACTTCCAGAGGTCACGGGCTACATAATAAAAGAGAATGGTCGATATCAGCATGGTCGCCGTAACAGCAACGCCATAAGCTGCAGCAAGCCTGCTGGAAGAACCAAAACCGGCAACAAGACTAATCGTTGCAATCATGAGCGACCAGTTCGCCGCAGGCACATAAATCTGTCCCATATGCTTGGCGGAAGTGTGCGTCACCGTGAGGCGGGGAAGATAGCCAAGCTGGATGGCCTGCTGCGTCAAGGAGAAAACTCCTGTAATCAAAGCCTGCGAAGCAATGATTGTTGCCGAAGTCGCAAGCAGAACCATAGGAATCATTGCCCACTCCGGGACAAGCCCGTAAAAGGGATGATGAGACTCCTGGGGGAATTCAAGGAGAAACGCACCCTGACCGAAATAGTTCAGAAGCAGAGCCGGAAGCACCAGCAACACCCAGGTTATCCTGATAGGCTTTCTTCCAAAATGCCCCATATCAGCATAGAGGGCTTCTGCGCCCGTAACCGAGAGAAAAACTGCACCAAGCACCATAAATCCCTGGAGGTGATTACCCAAAAGAAAAGAGATGCCGTACCAGGGTAAAATAGCCTGCAAAATCTGTGGATACCGAATAATTTCCACAAGACCAAGCAGCCCGATAACAAGAAACCAGACACAGATAATCGGGCCAAAAAGTGCACCAACCCGTGCTGTGCCGTGATGCTGAAAGAAAAAAAGAAGGGCAAGCACTGCGATAGTGACGGGAATAACAAGATCCTTGAATGCCGGAGCGATAATCTGAACACCTTCAACTGCACTGAGAACCGATATTGCAGGAGTAATCATGCCATCTCCATAGAGCAGCGCTGCACCAAACAAACCTATTGCAACCAGAAACCAGCGTTCATATCCATTTTTTTTACTTTGGGTAATAATCAACGCTGTAAGAGCAAGAATACCGCCTTCACCGTCATTATCAGCCTTCATGATGAATGTCAGGTATTTCAGGCTGACAATCATCAGCAGTGACCAGACAAGCAGGGAGAGCACACCGAGAACGTTTTCCTGTGTTACAGGTATACCATAATCACCATGGAAGCACTCACGAACAGCATAGAGGGGACTGGTTCCGATATCTCCGAACACGACACCAAGAGCAGCGAGAGAGAGCCCTGCAAGTCGTTTAAAACCGGAAGGTTCTGAATGAGAACTTGCACTTTTCTCCGCAGATAGTATAGACATGATTTTTTTAGAAAATAATATAAGTCAATTGCCTCGCCTGACAGAAACAGGCAGAAATGCCCTTAGACCTGAAATATATAGGGAAGCAACTCAATCAGCAAACGGTAAAGGGAAAAAGGCACAGCTCTTTTACCTGGTAATCACAGAACAATTTTTATCCGCCAATATAGACAATAGTTGCCAAATCGAGCAATTCAGCTCTGCGAACCGTGCCGAACAACTGGCAACAGGCTCGTCTTCGAGTTCAATCTGCTCCGAATCCAAAGCAAACACAGTATCTCACTCAATAAAACCAGGGTCGTCAATGAGACATAAATGAATATTATCCAAAATAAAGAATACGCAAGGGCCATCAACCCCTTAAAATCAGATCATAACAGTGCGAATAAAAGGAAGTGCTTTAAAAGTAATCAGCCCTTAACAAACAGCCTGACTGCCTATTAACCCCTTAAAACAAAGGGCTTGCGTAAAAATTGGTTATTATAATTTAATTTCTTTATATTGGGAGGTGCCAGGGAATTGAATGGATTGCTGATTTTTATTCATTTCAGCTCTTCTTTCCCAGGATTCCGTCACCGTGACGGGCAACTAAACCCAGAGCTTATGAAGCATGAAAAACAAGTTTTCTCTCTCTCATTTCTTGCGGTTCTGATATTTACCGCTCTTTCGGCCAGCTTTAACAGCTCGCAGCTCTCCTCAAACAACATAGACTTGAATCCGTTCTACAGCTCTGCAGAAGCAGCGCAGTTGAACGACTCCATAATAAAAGAATCTCCCACCAGCAAACTTGTCGGAGAAGGCAGAGCATCATTTTACGCAAACCAGTTCCATGGCCGCACAACGGCAAATGGTGAGACATTTAATATGAATCAACTGACTGCTGCGCATCCGTCCCTGCCTTTCGGCACATGGGTACGGGTAACCAATCTTCGTACAGGAAAAGATGTCGTTGTCCGCATCAATGATCGTGGTCCTTTTGTCAAAGGGCGAATTATCGACCTCTCTATCGGTGCAGCAAAAGAGCTTGGCATCCTTAAATCGGGAACTGCCCAGGTTAAACTTGAAACTATTGGATCCGGTAACCGCAGATCATCTGCAGGCTGAACGGCTACCCTTCAGACTATTTAAAAAGGTTTTTGTACATTAAGGCAGACATGGCCGCGCGGCCATG
>JAAXXL010000087.1 GCA_013334485.1 Chlorobiaceae bacterium
ACGAGATTCTTTAACGGTGAGCAACCCGCCTCTTTTTTTCGTGCTTTAAAATGCACTGGTGGGATTATTGTGTTATCTGGAAAAATTTGTTTTTGGAAGTTTCAATATAGGATGTCCCCTATAAATACCTATAAAGAGCGGCCTATTTGAATTCAACCTGATGTGTTTATGCCGTCGGCGTCGGGTTTATAGTATCATGTAACGTTTTTACTGTTTGAGTTATTTATGGAAACCACTGCTTCAAGGGAGCTTCTTCTCGATCTTTTCGAGGAATATTCGGAATGGTATATCAGCCTTGCAGAGGATTACGGCAGCCTGCCTCGTTCGATTTCAGGCATTGGGAACAACGGGCGCCAGTTCATCTACTTTCTTGATGGTCTGGAACTGCACCACATGGTCCGGAACAAGTTCATGCGCTTTGTGCTTGAGGGCTTCAGCGCCATAGCCTACGCATATGGTTCGCTTGATATCCGTGGTGACAGCGAAGAAGGGGGGTTGGAAGAGGTGCTCGATATTGTTGCGGCCGATACGGAACATTACATCTCAGGCAGTTGGCGGGTGATTCGGGATGCAGAGAGCAAGGTGACGGGTCTGGAGCATGCAGGCACCCGTGAAGGCGATGATCCCGATAAACATTCGGGTTCCTGGTTCCTCAGCGGTTCAATCCGCTTCACCGATGCCGAAAACGTCAGATTCAGAGCGTTATGGCAGGAGGCGAAACCGGGTGTCGTTTTCAAAGACAGAAATGCTGCGGAGTGAGGCGATAGCTTGAAAAACCATGTTGAACTTTTGGCAGATTGGGAACTGGCTTCGAATGGAGAGCTTCCGTTTTCCATCAAACCATTACAATAAGGAGATCGTCATGTATCCTTCAGTGATAAGTGTAAGGCCATTAAACGATTACAAGTTATTGCCTGTGTTTGAAACCAGTGAAAAAAGAATTTTTGATGTAGCACCCTACCTCAATACCGGAAAATTTGCAGAACTGCGAAACCCCACGGTATTTCATTCGGTAATGGTCAAGTTCGACACGATTGAATGGTCAAACCAGTTAGATATCAATCCGGAGTTTTTGTATGAAAAAAGCGTAAAAGCTGAGGCTTGACTGTTTGTTCTTTACCGAGACCCAAGCCAAAAAGGATTTGACTCGTCAGAACCTTCTGAGTGAGAGTACGGACTCCGTTGTTTCAATAGCTAACAAGGTCGATTGTATGCTATCCGAACCCGAATGTGTCATCTCATTATCCTCATTTTCTGCCGCACGGGGGCTCGGCGCTCCCATGTATGGGAATTCAAGTTACACTGTATGCATTGCTTCCGGATGCATAATGTTTTTACTGGGGAGGGAAAACGTCGTTAAAAAATTTATCCTTTTCAAGACTATCCTGCCAGATGCGATGGCGTTTTACGCTTTCAACCTTTTCTTCTTTTGGGAGAGACAAATATCTGACTGCATTGGCATAGCCGAGTTCCTTGAAAAGAATTTCAGTGACCTTTTTGATCAGATCTTTATCAGGCATTAATTTTGTTATGCTCATAGCAACTCCTCTTTTTCGCAAAACGCTACTGGATTACCAACCCAGATTGCAGGGTTAATGGTTTTACTTTTCTTGGCAAATTTATCGTCACAGGTAATCAAATCTGCTTTAAATGATTCGGAATATGCAAGATGAGCTGCATCGGCAATTCCAAGGCCTTGGGTTACAAAGAATTCAGCCCGATTCCTTGTCAACAGGTTATTGACCTCTGAACTGCTTTGTGTTTTTCCTATCAAGTAAAGTAACTCTGCGCGTTCTATCTCATTGGTTGTTGCTTCTATTTCTTTTATATGTACAGGTGACCATACCATCTGAAATTTCTTTTTCTCAACAGCGGACAAAATCAAGTGAACCGCCGAGGTTTCCATGCGGATTCGTGTGTATGTTTGGTCATCATAAGGTCGTCAACTCAATCCGGAATTTTTTACCAAGCACTGATGCAGCACTGGAAAGTGTCGTCAGGGTAAGGCTGGTATCTGTCGCATCAAGCAGGCGGTTTAGTGCTGCCCGACTGGTATGCATTTTTTTTGCCATCGATGTTTTGGTGAGCTTCTGCGCTTTCATTTCCTCTGCGATTTGCCATGCAATAACGCGCTTGACGGCTACTGCTGTGGCTTCATCCAGCAGAGCCTCTTCTTCAAGAAAATCATCGAAACTGCTGCCAATATTGTTTTTGTTCATTATGTACTCCGCATTCTGTTTTTTGCCAATTGCAGTTCGGTCTTCGGTGTTGCCTGAGATTTTTTGATAAATCCATGAAGCAACACGATCAGACTATCCTGTACGGTAAACAATACCCTTGCGATCCGGTCACGCAAATGGATGCGCACTTCCCAAAGGTCTTTATCCATTTTGCGAACCAACGGCATGCCGAGTGGCCAGCCGTATTGCACCGTCTTGATGTCTTCACCTATTCTTTTTCGATCGATAGCCGATAACCCGCGTAACCAATCACGCACTGGCTCTGTGCCGTTATCGGTTCTGTAGAACCTGACTTCGAGAGTTGCCTTGTTCATTTTAGAATGTATCAAAATAAGTACACCGCAGCAAGTCGTTTGTTTATTTGTTTGTTTGTTTGTTTGTTTTGCAATTGATCCTCTTGATAGTACACTGTAAAATGTCCCGAAGTAGGATTGAGGTATCCCCCGCAGCCGACCCATCCAAAACGTCGGAGTCTTTTGATGAACTTGCTCGATTCCATGACGATGGATATCGATGGACGACCGCCTGTTATTCAGTTTAAGGTAAAATGAAGTGAGGTTCCGATGAAATGTCCTGTATGCGGCCATCCCGATATGGTCAATAAAGTTCTTGATGAAACGCTTGCTTATGGAGGTCAATCGCTGACTTTGCATGCAATGCATGGAGAGTTCTGTTCGCATTGTGGCGAAGGTGTCTGGGACGAAGAGATTTATCGGCGGTATACAGAGGCGCAGGCCGGGTTGTTACGTGCGGTAAAGGGGGATGTCGGGGAAGACATTCGTCGTATCCGTGAAAAACTCAATCTTACCCAGGCTGAACTTGCCTTTGTATTTGGTGTTGGGAAAATGGCTTTTTCCAGATATGAAAGAGGTGAAAGCCGACCTCCTGCTCCGCTGGTTAAGTTATTGGAACTCATTGACCGCCATCCGAATTTACTCGGAGAGATGCGAAACATTTGAGGCAGCCATAGTTGTGTTCCTTTTTATCCGGTTATTATGGCTGAATCAAATAATAGAAAAGCAGGTACCGTATTATCAGGGGCTGTGGTAAATATTTCCACGGAGGGGGGTATTCTTTGTTGCGAAGGATGTTTTTCAGACGCAGTGGAAAAAATGAATTTGCTGATATTATACTGATTTGTATATTTCAGGGATATACAAATGCTCTATGACTAATTTTGACGGCATATCAGGGTTTCAATGGGACAAGGGGAATATCTCCAAGAACTGGGAAAAACACCGGGTATCATTTTCAGAATGTGAAGAGATCTTTTTCAATCAGCCGTTGATCGTGGCTGATGATGAAAAACACTCTGGTGAGGAAAAGAGGTTTTTTGCTCTGGGTAAAACGGACAGAGGGAAACGGCTTTTTCTTGTTTTTACCTTTCGTAATGATCAGATCAGGGTTATTTCGCCACGGAGCATGAACAGAAAAGAAGAGGATATTTATGAAAAACGGGAAAACAGCGATTCCTGAATTCAAAAGTGAGGTGGAGGAGCGGGAGTTCTGGTTAACGCATGACTCCACCGAGTTCGTGGATTGGCATAAAGCAGGGAAGGCGATCTTTGTGAACCTCAAGCCAACCATGAAAACCATCTCGCTCCGATTGCCAGAACCGATGCTCAATAACCTAAAGGTGCTCGCCAATGAGCGTGATGTGCCCTATCAGTCACTTTTGAAGATGTTCCTTAAGGAACGTCTTGATCAGGAGTTTCAGTAAAACCGGAGTTGTTCAGCTTTCCCGAACTCCGTAAACATCCATCATAATCATTCATCAGTCCGAAGTTGTTCAGTTCCGAATGGTGCAGGAACTCTTTTGTTCGTTAATCCAGCGGATGGTTGAGCCGGTTTTCTGTTGTGTGGCCGGTGAGGGCAAATTCGCGCAGCAGGTTTCGGACGTCACCCCTTCTTATCGGGTCGAGGATGCTTGTTGGTTCATCGAGCTGGAGCACTTCGGGGTTCATGGCTATAGAAAGGCTTTCAGTGCCTTGCAGACTCTTGATAACGGGAGTCCGACGACGTTATAGTAGCAGCCCTCAATACGCCGGACATGGCATGCCATCAGGGGATCCTGGATGCCGTATGAACCGGCTTTGTCATATGGTTTTTCTGACAGAAGGTAGCGTTTGATCTCATTGTCGGACATTGGATCAAACTCCACAGTTGTGGTCACACATTCGGTGTGGGTTTTGGTACCGCAAAGGAGTACAAAGCCGGTGTAGACCCGGTGTGAGCGGTTCTGGAGGCTTTTGAGCATTTCAAATGCTTCATCGAATCCTGACGGTTTTCCATAGATTCGCTTGCCTTTTGCCACGACGGTATCGGCCGTGAGAATAACAGTGCCGCATCCTTGTTCCGGGAAAAGCAGCATGGCTGCCTCCGCTTTTTCATGAGCAATTCTGGTGACATTCTCTTCAATTGAGCATGTGGAGTCGAGCGTTTCCCGAGTCTCGACCCCGATTGTTTCAAATGGAAGGAGCGTCAGTGAAAGAATATCGCGTCGTCTCGGTGACTGCGATGCAAGCACAAGGGCGGGTTTGGCCATAGAGAAAATACCTCAGTTCAGGTTGTTCCAGCCCCTGCGGTTCAGGTCTGCAAAGATGAGTGATCCGGCAATGAATCCGGCACCAAGATAGAGTGATCCCTGGAGGATGTCGCCGAAGATGAATTTTCCGGTGCCGAAAAGGATTGCGTAGATCATGATGATGCCGAGCGCCCAGTCAGCAAAGAGCATGACGAAGCCGGTATCGGATTCCACGTCAGGGAAATTTTTTGAGATTTTTTTCCAGAGCACACCGCCGACTCGTGTAGTCCTGTAGAAGGTCTCCAGATGAGCGGTTTCGGTTGGCGGAGTCAGAAAAGTAACGATAAGCGTTGCGGAGATGGTAAAGGCAACAATGATAAAAATCGAGAAGGGAAAGGTTATGGTGGTAAAGAGCTGCAGCCAGGTGAAGGCGATGAAGGGCGCCACCATGGAGGTTATTTCCGACCACGCATTCAGCCTCCACCAGAACCAGCGGAGAATCAGGACAAAGCCGGTGCCTGCACCGCACTGTATGATGAACTCCCATGCTCCGGTGATAGTGTCGAGCACAAAGAAGGTGATGTAAAGGGCAAATGCCGCAGTCAGGAACGTGGTGATTTTTGAAACTGTGACATAATGCTTTTCATCGGCGTCCGTTTTCAGGAAGCGTTTGTAAAAGTCGTTAATCAGGTAGCTCGTTCCCCAGTTCAGATGGGTGGAGAGCGTTGACATGTAGGCTGCAAGGAAGGCGGCGATGAGTAACCCTTTGAGTCCGGGAGGGAGTACGGCTTTCATGACGTAGACAAAGCCGTCCTCTTTCTGGTTCATCGGCAGGTCGGGAAACATGACGAGGCTGACCAGACCGACAATGATCCATGGCCATGGTCGCAGGCAGTAATGGGCAACGGTAAACCAGAGGGTGGCCAGAAGCGAGTGTTTTTCGTTTTTGGCGCTCATCATGCGCTGGGCGATATAGCCGCCGCCTCCGGGTTCGGAGCCGGGGTACCATGATGACCACCACTGGACAAAGGCCATCGCGGCAAAGGAGATGAAGGGTAGTGCGACTGCACCTGTAATGCTTGTTCCTGAAGAGGTGAAGGTGGGGAAGAAGTCGAACATCCATGCCGGAAGGGCTTTGGTGAGCCCTCCGGCAGATACTACAGCAGGTGACTGAACGGCGAGGACAGCAAGAATGATGCATCCTGCCATGGCGATGACAAACTGTACGGCATCGGTAATGGAGACGCCCCAGAGCCCTGAAAGTCCGGAATAAAAGGTAGTCAGCAGAACGAGGATGACAATTGCCAGTTCGGGGTTCAGTTCAGGTATCATGATTCTGATGATCTTGAACATGGCGAGGTTGACCCAGCCGATAATGACGGCGTTGATGAAGAGTCCGAAATAGATTGCCTTGAAACCGCGCAGGAATCGGGCTGCAGGCCCGCTGTAACGCAGCTCTATGAATTCAAGGTCGGTCAGGATTTCGGCCCTTCGCCAGAGCCGGGCAAAAAAGAAAA